>JBFOLS010000409.1:0-2123 GCA_040830225.1 Leisingera sp. | reverse complement strand
GTTTGAAAACGCGGTGCGGCAGTTCGACCAGGTGATGGAATGTTATCTGATGACCGGCACGCGGGATATTCTGTTGCGGGTGGTTGCCGAGGATCTGCCCGATTTCGACCGCTTTTTGGAGGACAGGCTGATGCGGGTGCCCGGTATCCGCAACACCCGCTCCAGCTTCACCTTGCGCACAATGATCCGGCGCGACGCCTTGCCTGCCTGCTAACCGGTTCACGGAACGGGCGTTTCCGTGTTAGGCTGCCAGTACAGGACAAGCCTGCCCGGGCACCTGCGGTCCCTTTCGAGGCGCCGCTGGCTGTTTCCGGCAAAGCAGGCGGGTAAATTTGAACGGGCAAGTGGGGCAAGAATGGCACGAGCAACGAGTAAAACCAGAACATCCGCGGGCAAAACCGGCACGGGCAAGTCAACTGCCCGCAAAAGCGGCACGCTGACAGCTGCCGCAAAGCCGGCAGCGGGTGCCGCAGCGGTCAAGCCGCGGGCGGCAGCGAAACCGCCTGGCAAACTGCCGGAGGTCAAGCCTGCTGCAAAGGCGCCCGCGGCGCCGGAGCCGGTAGTAGTCGAAACTGCCAAGCCGGTGGTCTCGGCACCGGAACTGGGCAAGAAGGAACTGGTGGAGCAGGCGGTGGAACGCTCCGGCATCAAGAAGCGCGACGCCAAGCCTGTGGTCGAAGCGGTGCTGGCGCTGCTGGGCGAAGCGGTGGCCGAGGGGCGCGAATTGAACCTCAAACCGTTTGGCAAGCTGCGCATCAACCGCAGCCAGGAACGCAGCAACGGCAAGGTGTTTGTCTGCAAGCTGCGCCAGCCTGCGGCCGTGGCAGAACCCGCCCAGGAAGCGCCGCAAGAAAATGCAGGAGAAGAGGCAAAATCTTCGCCGGACCCTCTTGCGGAGGCCGCGGCGGATAGGTAAAAGCCAGCCTCACGGGTGATTAGCTCAGTGGTAGAGCGCTTCGTTCACATCGAAGATGTCAGGAGTTCAAATCTCTTATCACCCACCATTATTTGCGGAAGGCGCTCCCTGAAAAGGTTGAGCGCCTTCTGCGTTTCCGGGGTTCCGCTTGTGCCTGCTTGCCGCTACCAATTTCCCGGCAGGTCCGAGCAGGGGGAAGTACATGCAGTTTCCGAAAATCTGGCTTCTGCGCCACGGGCAGACCGAGTGGAACGCGGAGCACCGAATTCAGGGACAGCTGGAATCGCCGCTGACGCCGCTCGGGATTGAACATGCACGGCGGCAGGCCGAACTGATGAAACCGGTGCTGGCGCTGCGTCCGGATTGCTATGCCTCGCCTTTGGGGCGGGCGCAGCAGACAGCGGACATCGCTTTGGGTGGAGCGCCTTTCGTGACCGATGCCCGTTTGGCAGAGGCATATGCCGGGGTGTTTCAGGGCATGACGCTGAGCGAGGTGGCCGCGCGCTATCCGCAGGTCCATGGCGCAAATCCACGGAACCTGGATCTGTTCTGCGAGGCGCCGGGCGGCGAAGGTTATGCCAGTTTCCATGCGCGGATCCTGGATTTCCTGCAGTCGCTGAACCGGCCGTCAGTGGTGGTGGCGCACGGGTTGCTCGGGCAGGTGATGCGCGGGCTCATCTGCGGCCTGGACCGGGACCGGATGGCGGCGCTGCCAAACGGGCAGGGGTGTGTCTATGTGCTGGAAAACGGGACGGAAACCGTTCTGCAGTGACCTGCCGGGCAAGAGTGATTTTTCTGCTTTTTCCTCTTGCGCTGCCTGTCGGCATTGTCTAAATCCCGGCTCAACGGGTCGTTAGCTCAGTTGGTAGAGCGCTTCGTTTACACCGAAGATGTCGGGAGTTCGAGCCTCTCACGACCCACCATTCCCCCTCCGGATCGCAACAGGCATTTCTGCGCCAATAGTGGCTTGGGTGCTAGTGTTTTCTTTGTGTTTCAGGGGCTTGCCTGGTGCCGGTCATTTTTTTCGGGGAAAGTTCCTAAAAAGGCAAAACACTGCTTGACGGTGCAGGGGGCGGAGAATATTACAGCCCAACATTCAGCAGCGATGCTGGATAGGCAGCGGGCGGTTGTAGCTCAGTTGGTTAGAGTACCGGCCTGTCACGCCGGGGGTCGCGGGTTCGAGCCCCGTCAACCGCGCCACTGCTGC
>JBFOLS010000408.1:0-2284 GCA_040830225.1 Leisingera sp. | reverse complement strand
TGGACCGGGCTGGCCTTTGGCCTGTATCTGTGCCGGGACGCCTTTGCCGGTGATCAGTGGCGCGACTGGGGCCGGGTGTTCGACCGTGCCCGGCTCAAGCGGATGATGCAGGTGAACGGCGACATCATGGTGCGCTCGGTGCTGCTGACCGGGTCTTTCACGACGTTCCTCTTCATTGGCTCCGGCGTGGGTGACGTGAACCTAGCTGCCAATCAGATCCTGTTGCAGTTTGTCGAGATCACCGCTTTTGCGCTGGACGGTTTTGCCTTCTCAGCCGAGGCGCTGGTTGGCGGGGCAGTTGGCGCGAAGGCCCGCGCGCGCGTTCGCCGCGCCTCCATCATCACGTCGCAATGGGGTGTCGGCGGCTCGGTTCTACTGGGTATCGCTTTTGCTGCGGGCGGCCCCTGGCTTATCGACCTCATGTCCACCTCTCCTGAGGTTCGCGAGGCCGGGCGGGTGTTCCTGATCTGGGCCGTGGTGATGCCTGCGCTTAGCGTTGCCAGCTACATGTTTGATGGCATTTACATCGGCGCCACCTGGACCCGCGACATGCGGTGGGCAATGATCCAGTCCGTGGCGGCTTATGTCATCGCTCTGCTGGTGCTGGTGCCGGCCTTCGGCAACCACGGGCTCTGGGCTGCGCTGATGGTGCTGAACCTGGCCCGCGGTGTGACCCTGGGCCTGCGCTACCCGCGGCTTGAGGCGCAGATCGGCGCCTGAATTGTCAGGGCGGGCCAACGGGCCCGCCGCAGCCGCTTACAGCAGCGTTTCAATTGCCTCGGTCGGGCGGCCGATCACGGCCTTGCCGTCCTTGATCGCAATCGGGCGCTCGATCAGGATCGGATGAGCCGCCATCGCGGCCAGCAGGTCTTCCTCGGCGCTGTCCTTGCTCAGGCCCAGTTCCTTGAAAACCTTCTCGCCGGTCCGCATCATCTCCACCGCGGACACACCAAGCGCGGCCTGCACAGCCTTCAGCTCTTCAAACGAGGGCGCGTCTTGCAAATAGGCCCTGGTCTGAACCTCTGCGCCGCGTTCCTCGATCAGCGTCAGGCCCGCGCGGGATTTCGAACAGCGGGGGTTATGCCAATAGGTGATCACAGCCAATCCTTCCGTTTTGTTCCAACCGCTTGCGCGACGTTGTCAAACCCGTCCCGCGCCAGCAGTGCGTCCAGCCCGCGGGCAATGTCTCCGGCCAGAGACAGCCCGCCATAGACCATGGCAGTGTAGAACTGCACGGCCGAAGCACCGGCGCAGATCTTGGCATAGGCCTGTTCCGCCGTGCTGATGCCGCCGACGCCGACCAGCGGCACCTTGCCATCCAGCAGCTCCGACAGCTGTGCCAGAACGCGGGTGGACTTCTCAAACAGCGGTGCGCCGGACAGCCCGCCGGCCTCGCCCTTGTGGGCGCTGCGCAAGCCGTCGCGTGACAGGGTGGTGTTGGTGGCAATCACCGCGTCGATGCCGGTTTCCACGGCGACCGCTGCAATGTCCTCGATCCCTGCGCGGTCCAAATCCGGCGCGATCTTCAGGAACACCGGCACCCGGCGCGACAACCCTTCGCGGGTTTCAATCACGCCGGCCAGCAGCGCCGACAGCGCCGCCTTGCCCTGCAGGTCGCGCAGTTTTTCGGTGTTGGGAGAGGACACGTTGACGGTGGCGAAATCCAGATGCGCGCCGCAATGGGCCAGGACCTTGGCGAAATCCGCAGCGCGGTCCTCGCTGTCCTTGTTGGCGCCAAGGTTCAAGCCGATGACGGCATCCTGGGGCCGCTGCGCCAGCCGGGCGCCGATGGCTTCCATGCCTTCGTTGTTAAAGCCGAAGCGGTTGATTGCCGCCCTGTCTTCGGTCAGGCGGAACAGGCGCGGTTTGGGGTTGCCGGGCTGGGCGCGGGGCGTCGCGGCGCCAACCTCGATAAAGCCGAAACCGGATTTTGACAGCGGCGCCAGTGCTTCGGCGTTCTTGTCAAAGCCTGCGGCCAGCCCCACCGGATTCGGCAGCTCAATCCCTGCCAGCGAGGTTTTCAGCCGCGCGGATGTCACCGGGCCAGGCGCCGGTGTCAGCCCCATGGTCAGCGCCTTGATCGACAGCCCATGCGCTGCCTCGGGATCCACCTTGTGCAGGGCGCTCAGGGCCAGTCTCTCGGTCAGCCTCATGCCATTTCCTCCGGAAACCGGTGCGTGCCGTCCATCAGCGGCAGCGGCTTGGACCAGACCACATCCGAGATCCGGATGTTGCGGTAGAGATGCGGGAACTCCGCACCGCCGCGGGAAACCTCCCACTTCAG
>JBFOLS010000407.1:0-2019 GCA_040830225.1 Leisingera sp. | reverse complement strand
GCCCGCACGCACGAGCCGCACCGGGTGGCTTTCTACCTCTACGACCTCGCCTCCGAGCTGCACGGGCTCTACCACCTCGGCAAATCGAACGAAGGTTTACGGTTTGTTAACGAGAGCAGCCAATCGGCAACACATGCGAATTTGGCGCTGGCCCGGGCCGTTTCCGTTGTCATTTCCGCAGGTCTTGGTATTCTTGGCGTCAAACCGGCAGAAGAGATGCGGTAACCGGAAGGGCGTCAGCCCTTTGTGGAAATAAACCGCACGTTCCGCCGGACTGAGGCAGTTCAAGAGACCCTGGGCGGCGCTGTTACTGGCGCTGCCGAACCGGGCAGTGAGGCGGAAAATGGCGTATTTTGCGCAGGCGGGCCAGGGGCGCGCCTATACACAGGGTGGTGTCCAGGAGCAGGACGCTGCGGCTGATCACTCTTACGGGCAGCAGTATTCTCCCCAGCAATACACCGGGCCTGGCGCCGAGCCGGTTTATGGCTATGCGGATCCGACCTATGGTTACCAGCCTGATGCGCAGGGCCATGAAGGCGGAGATTATGAGGCTTATGCCGGGCAGGGCGGCCTGCGGGCGCGGTTCTCCAAGACTTTGAGCCTGCTGGGCGCAGCGGCGTCAATTGCGCTGGTCGCAGGCGTCGGCTTCTGGGGCTACAAGCTGGTGATGCGCGATGTCAGCGGTGTGCCGGTGGTGCGCGCTTCTGAAGGCCCGATGCGGGAGCAGCCCGTAAATCCCGGCGGCGCCCAGGCCGATCACCAGGGGCTGGCGGTAAATGCAGTTGCAGCGCAGGGAAGCGCCGAGGCGCCGGCCGAGCGGCTGACGCTGGCCCCCGCCGCCATCGAATTGACCGAAGACGACAAACCGCTGCCGCAGCTGGCGGCCGAAGCGGCGCCTGATCAATTGCCCGACGCCCCCGCCGAGCCTGCCGCCCCGGCAGCCCCGGGTGTCAGCGAAGAGGCGGTGGCGTCTTTCCACAACGGCGATATCGATGCGCTGGTTGCGGAACTGGCGCGTGAGGCCGAAACCCTGTCCGCTGCCGTGCCTGCCTCGGCGCCGGCCCCTGCCATTGTGCAGCCGGAACCGCTGCGGCCGGCAGTCGCCGCGGCGGCCCCGGCTCCAGCCCTGCTGAATGCGCCTGGCATCAAGGTTTCGCTGCGGCCATCGGCCCGTCCTGCAAGGTTCAGCCCTGCTCCGGCCGCTGCCGCGCCTGCAGGCTCTGCGGCAACCGTCGATGTCGACCCGGCTACCCTTGCGGCAGGCACCCGCCTGGCGCAGCTTGGAGCCTATGAAAGCCCCGAAGTGGCGCGCGCCGAATGGGACCGTATCCAGGCCCGTTTCCCTGATTACCTGAGTTCCAAGAAGCGTGTGGTCCAGCGCGCCGAAAGCGGCGGCCGCACCTTCTACCGGCTGCGGGCAATGGGCTTTGCAGGGCTTTCCGATGCCCGCCGCTTCTGCTCGGCGCTGGTGGCCGGCAATGCGGATTGTATTCCGGTAACCACCCGGTAATGATGTAAGTGAGATGCTTCTTTTGCCCGGCAGGCCCGGGCAGCACCCGGCGGCTCCTCCCCGGCGGGGTGCCGCGCATCCTTTCGCGGGTGCGCCTGTTCCCAGGGAGGATATTGCAGGGGGCAATCATGGCTTACGGCGCCACCATTCTGGATGCAGAGGGCTTGCGGCTGACCGCAGACGAAAAAGCGTTTTTTCGCGACGCAGACCCTTTCGGGTTCATCCTGTTCGCCCGCAATTTGGATGACGTTGAGCAGATCCGGGCGCTCTGCGGCGATTTCCGCGAGGCAGTGGGCCGCAACTGCCCCATCACTATCGACCAGGAAGGCGGCCGGGTCCAGCGCTTGCACAAGCCGCTGGCGCGGGAATGGCTGCCGCCGCTGGAGCATGTGCAGCTGGCAGGTGAAGATGCGGTGCGCGCTATGTACTTGCGCTACCGGCTGATCGCGCATGAGCTTCACACTTTGGGGATCGACAGCAACTGTGCGCCGATTGCCGATGTGGCCTGC
>JBFOLS010000406.1:0-13421 GCA_040830225.1 Leisingera sp. | reverse complement strand
TATGGCTGGTTTCTGGTTTTTGTCATGCAAAGCTTTGCCCGCACACGCAGCAACATGCTGGCCCAGGCATTGCAGCAGCAGGAGCTTGAGGGGGCGTATGCCCGCTTGTCCGAGCAGCAGATGGAGGCCAGGCGGCTGGCGTTGGTAGCGGAAAACGCCAATGACAGCGTGATGCTGATGGACCGGGAGGGGCGCATCACCTGGGTCAATGACAGCTTTACTAGGATCACCGGCTACTCCTATGACGATGCGGTCGGGCAGCTGCCCGGCGACCTGCTGAACAGCGGTGAAACCGAAGCAGCCACAATCCGTCTGCTGCAGGACAGCGTCCGCTATGCCCGGCCGGTACGGGCGGAAATCCGCAACCGGCGTAAGGACGGCCGGCTGATCTGGATCGAGACCAGCCAGGTGCCGATGCTGAACAGCAGCGGCGGGCTGGAAACACTGATCGCAGTGGAACGGGACATCACCGCGGCCAAAGAACATGCGCAGCAACTCGAACAGGCGCGGACCGCCGCCGAGGAAGGCGCACGGGCCAAGGCGGATTTCCTCGCCACCATGAGCCACGAAATCCGCACCCCGATGAACGGGGTGATCGGAATGGCCGAACTGCTTCGTGACAGCGGCCTGAACGAAGAGCAGGAAATCTATGCCGGGGCAATCCTCAGCTCGGCGGATACCTTGCTGGCGCTGATCAATGACGTCCTCGATTTCTCCAAAATGGACGCCGAAGGGATTTCCCTTAGCCGCGCGGATTTTGACCCGCGTGCCTGTTTCGGCGAGACTATTCAGCTGCTGCAGGCGCAGGCCGAGACCAAGGGGCTGAATCTGACCCTCAGCATTGACGGCAGTGTCCCTGATGCCCTGAAAGGGGATGACCGGCGGATCCGGCAGATTCTGATGAACCTCGCGGGCAACGCGATCAAATTCACCGAGCAGGGGCAAGTGGACGTGACCCTGGAAGCGGAGCCGGGCGAAGACGGGTATCAGCTCATCTTCTCGGTGGCTGACACCGGGATCGGAATTCCCGAGGAAAAGCTTGGCAGGGTGTTCGACCGTTTCTCTCAAGCCGACGCGGCGATCAGCCGCCGTTTTGGCGGCACCGGGCTGGGGCTCGCCATTTCGCGCCGTCTGGCCGAGGCAATGGGCGGCAGTATAACCGTGAACTCGGAACCAGGCGTGGGTTCATGCTTCACAGTGCGGTTGCGCCTGGACCTGCCCGGGACAAAAGCCGAGCCTGGCGCCAAGGCTGTTGTTGCCCCGTCGCCGCCGCCCGGAGCCCCGCTGGCGCTGGACGGCTTGCGGGTGCTGGTAGCCGAGGATAATGCGGTGAACCGGGTGCTCTTGGAAAAATTCCTGCAATCCACGCCGGTAGAGCTGGCCTTTGCCAAGGACGGCCGTGAGGCCGTGGCGCAATTCGAGGCATTTTCTCCGGATATCATCCTGATGGACATGTCTATGCCGGAGATGGACGGGCTGGAAGCCACCCGGGTAATCCGTTCATTGGCCCGGACGCAGCCAGCCATTGTGGCGCTCACGGCCAATGCCTTTGAGTCCGACCGCGAGGCCTGCTTGGCGGCGGGGATGGATGAATTCATGAGCAAACCGGTCAACCGCGGCAAGCTGCTGGAGCTTCTTGGCGACCTGGCGCCGCAGGCGCAAAGCCGCCGCGCAGGTTGATTTCCTTGCCCCGGCATGCGGGCTATCCTATCTATCAGTGACCCTTAAGCACGAGGCTGCCGGTGGATATTGCAACCCGCGTCTACAATCACAAATGGAAGATTGACCCGATTGTCCGGTCGCTGATCGACACGGATTTCTACAAGCTTCTGATGTGCCAGTCGGTGTTCCGCAACAAGCCGGACACCACGGTAAAGTTCTCGCTGATCAACCGCTCGGCGCATGTGCCGCTGGCGCGGCTGATCGACGAGGGCGAACTGCGCGAGCAGCTGGACCATATCCGCTCTCTGTCACTCAGCCGGGGCGAGAGCACCTGGCTGCGCGGCAATACGTTCTACGGCAAGCGGCAGATGTTCCGCCCCGATTTCATGGAATGGTTCGAAGGCTTACGCCTGCCGCCCTATCAGCTGGAGCGCAAGGGCGACCAGTACGAGCTGACCTTCGAGGGCAAGTGGCACGAGGTGATGCTGTGGGAGATCCCGGCTCTGGCGGTGCTGATGGAACTGCGCTCGCGCGCGGTGATCAACAGCATGGGCCGGTTTGAGCTGCAGGTGCTTTATGCCCGCGCCATGACCCGGGTCTGGGAGAAGATCGAGCAACTGCGCGGCGTGGAGGGGCTGACGATTGCTGATTTCGGCACCCGCCGCCGTCATTCCTTCCTGTGGCAGGACTGGTGCGTGCAGGCAATGATCGAAGGGCTGGGGGACAAATTCACCGGCACTTCCAACTGCCTCATCGCCATGCGCCGCGAAGTGGAGGCAATCGGCACCAACGCGCACGAATTGCCTATGGTCTATTCGGCATTGGCGGAAAGCGACGAAGCCCTGGCAAAGGCGCCTTATGACGTTCTTTCTGACTGGCATGACGAGCACGAGGGCAATCTGCGTATCATTCTGCCGGACACCTATGGCACCAAGGGGTTCCTTGACCGGGCACCCGATTGGCTGGCCGGCTGGACCGGCATCCGTATCGACAGCGGCGATCCGGTGAAGGGCGGTGAAGTGGCAATCAACTGGTGGAAGGCGCGCGGCGAGGATCCGGCCGGTAAGCGGGTGATCTTCTCTGACGGGCTGGATGTGCGGCAGATCCAGGAGCTGCATGCGCAGTTTTCCGGGCGGACCAAAGTCTCTTTTGGCTGGGGCACGCTGCTGACCAATGATTTCCGCGGCCTGGTGCCGGAAGATGCACTGGCGCCGTTTTCGCTGGTTTGCAAGGCGGTTGCCGCCAATGGCCGGCCCACTGTGAAATTGTCGGACAACCCGGAAAAGGCGATGGGGCCGAAGGGTGAGATTGACCGCTACAAACGTGTTTTCGGTGTTGGCCAGCAGGAGCGGCAGGCGGTAATTGTTTGATAAGACTTCGCCGGTATTGGGGCGGGTTTCCGGCGGGAACCACAATTAGTGACAGAAACTCTGCCCCAATGTTTCGCGCGCGAAACATTGAGATAACAGTGCTGACCTAAATGATGCTCCCTAGCCGTGATGCGCCGCCACGGTCTTCAGCTGCGAGAACCCGTAAAGCGCCTCAAACCCTTTTTCCCGCCCGTGCCCGGACTTCCCGACACCGCCAAAAGGCAGCTCCACTCCGCCGCCGGCGCCGTAGTTGTTTAGGAACACCTGGCCTGCGCGCAGCTTCTTTGCCAGCCGCATCTGGCGGCCGCCGTCACGGGTCCAGACGCTAGCGACCAGGCCGTAATCCGTGGTGTTGGCGATTTGCAGCGCCTCGTCCTCGCTCTCAAACGGGATCAGCATCTGCACCGGGCCGAAAATCTCTTCCTGTGCCAGAACATGGCCCGGCGGCACATCGGCAAACAGGGTCGGGCGGACATAGGCGCCCCCCGCCGGCGCGTGGCTCACGATTTCACCTTCAGCGGCTACGGGAAGGTCCGCCCCTTGCTTCAGGTACCCCTCGACAATCTGCTTTTGCCGGGCAGAGATCAGGGGGCCAACGCGCAAGTCCTCGGCAGCCGGGCCAACGGTCAATTCGCAATAGGCTTCGGCCATGCGTGCCTTGACGTCTTCATAGACACCGCGCTGCACCAGAATACGGGATGAGGCTGAGCAGGTTTGGCCTGCGTTTTGAATGCCGGCATTCACCAGAAAGGGCAGGGCCGCATCAATGTCTGCATCGTCGAACACCAGCTGCGGGGACTTGCCGCCCAGCTCCAGCGTCACCGGCACCACATTGGCGCCTGCCGCCTGCTGGACCAGCGCGCCGGTCCTGACCGAGCCGGTAAAGGAGATGTGCTGCACGCCGGGATGCCCCGCCAGCGCTGCGCCGGCCTCGGCTCCAAGCCCCGGCACCACGTTCAAGGCACCCGCCGGCAGCCCGGCCTCCATCGCGATACGGGCAAAGGCCAGCGCGGTCAGGCAGGCTTCCTCCGCGGGTTTCAGGACGCAAGCGTTGCCCATCGCCAATGCCGCCCCGACAGAGCGGCCGATGATCTGCATCGGGTAGTTCCAGGGCACGATATGGCCCGTCACCCCATGGGGTTCCCGCAGGGTATAGACGGTGTAGCCGTCCAGGTAGGGGATCGTCTCCCCCATCACCTTGTCCGCGGCCCCGCCGTAGAATTCGCAGTACCGCGCCAGCGCAACCGCATCGGCGCGGGCCTGGGTGAGAGGTTTGCCCACATCCATCGCTTCCAGCGCCGCCAGGTCTTCGACCCGTTCCAAAACCAGCCGCCCCATGCGAGTCAGGATGCGGCCCCGCTGCAACGCGGTCATCGCGCCCCATTCGTTCTCCAGTGCGGTGGTTGCCGCCGCAACCGCAGCGCTTATGTCTGCTTCCGCGCCCCGGGCGATCCGGCAGATTTCACCGCCGTCGGAGGGATTCATCAGCGGCAGGGTTTCCCCGCTGGCTGCAGGCTGCCATTCCCCGCCGACAAGACACAGCGCGGGATCGAACCAAATGGGGGATGTGTCACTCATCATTCTCTCCTGCGATGTTGAAGCTGTAGCTTTTGATCTGATGTTCGGTGAATGGCGCACCTTCGCGCAAGTCCCGGATGCCGGGCAGGACGCTGAGGCAGGTGCCCCAGAAAGCCATCGCCTCGCGTGAGGATTTCGACAGGCCCATGCGCCACCGGCCCGGGAATTCGCGCAGGATCATGATCGCGGCTTCCTGCCCCAAGCCTTGCCGGCGGTGCTGCGGCAGGATGCAGAATTCCGACAGTTCCCGCCGGTCGTCGGGCAGGTTCAGCACGATGGCAAAACCGATGCGGGACGCTTCCTTACGGATCCAGAAGGCGGTCACATCCTTGCGGTGCAGCATCTGACGGGCGCGCTCCGTGGGATCAATGGCGGCCTGCGGTGCTACTTCGGCAAAATAGGGGGCAAGCGCCGCGGCAAAGAGGGCCTGCTCCCGCGGCATGATCAGTGCCAGTGACAGGGTCATGCCGCCCCCTGGTCCAGTTCGGGCAGCACTGGTGCCGCTGCGATCAGCTGCCGTGTGTAGGGGTGCTGCGGGTTGGAGAAGATGTCTTCTGTCACGCCTTGTTCGACGATTTCCCCCTTTTGCATCACCAGGCAACGGTCGGTGATCGTGCGCACCACGCTCAGGTCGTGGCTGATGAACAGATAGGTAAGTGCGTAGGCCTCGCACAGCTCTGCCAGCAGATCAAGGATGCGGGCGCGGACCGAGACATCCAGGGCCGAGACGGCTTCATCAAAGATGATCAGCTCCGGCCTGGTTATCAGAGCGCGTGCAATGGCGATCCGCTGCCGCTGACCGCCGGAAAACTGGTGGATGTATTTCTGCGCGTCTCCGGGCTGCAACCCGACAGCGGTAAGTGTTTCGGCAATCAGATCAGCGCGGACGCTGCCGGTTGGCGGTGCCTCCAGCGTGTGGAAGGGCTCGGTGATCAGCCGTTCCACCTTATGGCGCGGGTTGAAGCTGCCGTAGGGGTCTTGGAACACCACCTGCATCTTGCGGCGGAGGCTGGGTGCAAGCTGAGTCGTGACGGGCTGCCCATCGAGGCGGATTGCCCCGGCCTGCAGCGGCTCCAGCCCCAGAATTGCCTTTGTTAGGGTCGATTTCCCGCACCCCGACTCACCGACGAGCCCGAGTCTCTCGCCACGGTTCAAGGTGAAGGAGACACCATTCACAGCGCGGAAAGCGGCGGGTTTGGAGAACAGCGACTTGCGCGGTGTCCTGTAGTCCCGGGTTGCATCTTCGACTTCCAGCAGCGGGACCGGAGGAGGACAGGCTGGCAGCGCCACACAATGGTTCGAGGCGGCAAACAGCATCTGCGTGTAAGGGTGGCGCATATTGCGCAACAGCCAGCCTGTGTGGCCTGTCTCCACCACTTCGCCATTGCGCATCACAACGATCCGGTCGGCCAGGTCCGCCACCACCGCCAGGTCATGGGTGATGATCAAAAGCCCCATGCCGTAGTCCTGCACCAGGTCTTTCAGCAGAGCCAGGATCTGCGCCTGGGTGGTCACGTCCAACGCTGTGGTGGGCTCGTCTGCGATCAGCAGCTTGGGCCGCAGGGCGATGGCCATGGCGATCACCACCCGCTGGCGCTGGCCGCCCGACAGCTCATGCGGATAGCGGGACAGCGGGAAGCGGTCTGCAGGCAGGCCGACCCGGTCCAGCATCTCCCGTGCCCGGGATTTAGCTTCGGCCCGGGGCATTGCCTTGTGGATCAGGATGGTCTCCATCACCTGTTCACCGATGGTCTTGACCGGATTCAATGCGGTCATCGGCTCCTGGAATACCATGCCAACGGATTGGCCGCGGACCGCGCACATCCGGGCTTCGGACTGGTCCAGCAGCTGGGTGCCGTTCAAAGTGATATACCCCTTGCCCTCTGCCAGTTCCGGCAGCAGCTGCATCACCGCCAGCGCAGTCATCGACTTGCCCGACCCGCTTTCGCCAGTGACGGCCACGATCTCTCCAGGGTCGACGTGGAAAGAGACGTCTTTCAGCACCGGGAAGCAGCCGATGGACAGTGACAGATGGGTGACATCAAGCAGTGTCATGCGCGGGCCATCCTGAGTTTTGGGTCAAGCCAATCGCGCAGGCCGTCTCCCAGAAGGTTCAGCCCCAGCACGGTGAGGATGATGGCGGTGCCGGGCACCAGTGCGAGGTGCGGCGCAAAGCTCACCATGGTCTGCGCATCAGCCAGCATACGCCCCCAGCTGGGCGTGGGCGGCTGAGCCCCAAGACCAACGTAGGAGAGGCCGGCCTCGGCCAGGATCCCCAGCGAGAACTGGATGGTGCCCTGCACGATCAAGAGGTTCAGGATGTTTGGCAGGATATGCTCAGCCGAGATCCGGGCCGCGTTCTTGCCTGCCACGCGTGCGGCCAGAATGAATTCCCGCTCCCACAGCGACAGCGCCGCGCCGCGGGTGATGCGGGCAAACACGGGGATGTTGAAGATGCCGATAGCGATGATGGCATTGACGGCGCCAGCCCCCAGGACAGCCGTGATCAGGATGGCGATCACCAGCGAAGGGAAGGCAAAAACCAAATCATTGCCGCGCATGATCAGTTCATCAAGCCACGACCCCTTGCGCGCCGCTGCCGCCAGCCCCAGGGGCACGCCAGCCCCCATCCCGATGCCAACGGCCACCAGCGCCACCGCGATGGACGTGCGGGCGCCGACCATGATCATCGACATGAGGTCGCGCCCGAAGTGGTCGGTGCCCAGCCAGTGCCGGGCATTGGGCGTTTGCAGTTTGGCGGGGATGTTCATCGCGGTGTGGTCAAACGGCGTCCACAGAAACGAAGCTGCCGCGGCCAGCAGCACCAGCGAAGAGAGAAGCCCGCCTAGGATCAGGTTGCGTGTCATGTCCGGCTCCTGAGGCGCGGGTCCACCAGCGCATAGGCGAGATCGACCGCGAAATTCACAGTGATGACGGCAAAGACCAGGAGCATCACCACCGACTCCACCACAATCAGATCGCGCGAGGATATCGCCTGGAACACGAGCCTTCCCAGGCCGGGCAGATAGAAGACCTGTTCGATGATGATGGCGCCGGCCAGCAGGAAAGAAAACTGCAGCCCGATGATCGTCAGCACCGGGATCAGCGCATTCCTGACCCCGTGCCGCCACAGCGCCTGATTCCGGGTCAGCCCCTTGGCACGGGCAGTGCGCATGAAGTCCTCGCCCAGGATATCCAGCAGGGATGACCGCATTACCCGCGTCAGGATTGCGGCCTGCGGCAGCGCCAGAGCGATGGCGGGCAGGGTGAGCGCGTGCAGGCCCGCCCAAAGCCCTGTCTCCCAGCCGGGAAAGCCGCCGGCCCCAAACCAGCGCAGGTTGATGGCAAAGATCAGCACCAGCATCATTGCAAACCAGAAGTTCGGCACCGCAACGCCCAGCTGGGTTGCACCCATCACTGCCATGTCCCCGGCTTTGCCGCGGCGCGCAGCGGCGTAGATGCCTGCGGGAAAGGCAATGAGGGTGGACAGTGTCAGCGCATAAAGCGCCAGCGGCAGGGAAACCCACAGCCGGTCGGCGATCATCCCGGCCACCGGCGTGCGGTAAGTGTAGGAGGTGCCGAAGTCGCCGCTCAGCATTCCGCTGACCCAGCTCAGGTAGCGGGCTGCTTTGTTCTGATCCAGCCCCAGCTCGGCCTTCAGCGCAGCAACCGTGTCGGCCTGGGCATTGACGCCCAGCATGAAGGAGGCGGGGTCGCCCGGAGCCACCTCGACCACAAGGAAAATCACCAGCGAGGCAACGGCCAGGCTGAGGATAAGGGACAGGAGGCGCTTCAGGGCGTAGCGGAACATTGGAAACACGTTAAGTATCTGCAGGGCCGGGGTCCAGCGGCTACGGGTACTTGCGCCTTTCTTCTTTGATCAATTGGTTTGCGCAGGCGGAAATGGCTGACACCCCGGTGTCATCGGCCAGCCAGCCAAGGTTGGTTTCGGTCCGGGCCAGCACCGCTTTGCGCAGGACCATAATCCGGGCCCGCGGGCTGTTCACGAATCTGTCCTGGGGAATGAGCTTTTCGAGAGGGCTGTCAAAGCGGACCGTCTCATAGTAGCCGCCGGACAGCGCGAGAAAGGCAAAAGCGCAGGCGGGGGCTGCATCCGGGCAGTGAGTGTTGCAAAGGCTGGAAACCGGCTTGGCAGCGGGCGCAGACATCAGCCAGGATTCGACCTGCGGCCGCCAGCGGTTGACGGGAGAGATGTCGCCAAATCCCAGTCCAAGGGCCAGTATTCCGGCCATTCCCAAGGCCTCTTGCGAACCGGCGTCCACCTCATCTGCGGCCTCCGGCACGATATGGCGCAGGGCAGCCAGACCGTCCCCGCGCGGTTCGGGTGTGCCGGACAAGTAGCGCAGATAGGGTTGCAAATCCGCTTGCATCCCTTGCTCCGAAAGCAATCCGTCGCGCATGTCCTGAGTGCCGTACAGAGCAGCGATGCGCGTGGGATGATCGGTTGCCTGATGCTCCCCAAGACGGTTGAGCTTGGTAATCAGTGCCGGATTCGGGGCAGGCTGATTGGACTGCAGCAGAGCTTGCGCCAGCTTATTGCCGGCCTTGGCCTCCACCCATAGCCAGGAACGTCCGAATGGGCTGCCGTCCGTCATGCGGAACAAGGCGCGCGACTGCGCCCGCGTCAAAGACTGCCGGTAAGGCGAAGGGCCAAGATCCGAGGTCTCGATCCGGCCAAGCAGCAGGCGTGCATCGGCACTTCCGTCCGCCGCCAGTTCGGACAGCAAGGGCAGGCTGTTTTCGTCATCCCCTTGCAGCCAAAGATCTACGGCTTCGTCCAGCCGCGAACCGGCCTGTGCTGCAGGCGGGACGGCAACAGCCAGAGCACAGATCAGCAATCGGGTTAGCTTTCCAAGCATTTGATCAAGGCCTCTGTGAGGGACCAGCCGGGGCTACTCTGCCCAGCTGAGCGCACTCAGATCAATGGCGGCGGTGGGGGCATTCTCCCACAGACCTTGCAGCCCGGCTTTGGCAACCCCCAGCTTGGCCAGCTGGAACAGGTAGCCGTTCACATAATCTGCCGCGATCATCTCCTGCGCTTCCTGCAGCAGGGCGGTGCGGGCGCCCGGATCGGTGGTCGCATTCAATTGGGCCATCAGATCCTGGAACGGTTTGCTGTCATACTGGAAGTAGTACTCGGGCCTTGCATAGATGCCGATGTCCATCGGCTCGGTGTGGCTGACGATGGTGAGGCCAAAGTTCTTGCCGCGGAACACGGTCTCCAGCCACTGCGCCCATTCCACATTGATGATCTCGGCCTTGATGCCAACGGCGGCCAGCTGCGCCGCAATGATCTCGCCGCCGCGGCGGGCATAAGAGGGCGGCGGCAGGTGGAGGGTGGTTTCAAACCCATCGGCAAAACCAGCCTCGGCCAGCAAGGCTTTGGCCTTTTCCGGGTCATGCGCAGAAGCGCTGGCCAGATCCTTGTAGGCCGGGTTGTGCGGTGCGAAATGTGTGCCGATCGGGGTGCCGTAGCCGAACATGGCGCCGTCGATGATCGCCTGCCGGTCAATGGCATGCGCCACCGCTTCGCGCACACGTACATCGTCAAATGGCTGCTGCTTGTTGTTGGTCGACAGGATCGTCTCGCCTTCGGTCGAGCCGACCAGCACCTGGAACCGCGGGTCGGCTTCAAACTGCGGCAGGTTCTCCGGCGCCGGGAAGTTGTCGAAGGCGTCGATGTCCTCGGCCATCATCGCCGCAAAGGCGGCAGTGGGGTCGGAGATGAACTTGAACGTGGCCGAGGCGAGTGCGGGCTGGCTGCCCCAATAGTTGCCGTTGCGGGTCAGGGTGATGCGGTCGCCCTGCACCCATTCCTGGAATGTGAACGCACCGGTGCCGATGGGATTGGTCTTGATGTCCCCGATGCTTTCGGGTGCCACGATCACCGCGTCTCCCCAGGCCAGGTTGAACAGGAAGTTGCCGTTTGGCGCGTCCAGCGTGATCTTCACCGTTTGCGGATCGGCCGCATCCACGGCCGAGATCCCGGCAAACAAAGCCTTTTGCGCATTGGTGCTGTCCTCAGCGCGGGCACGGTCGAGTGAAAATTTCACATCCTCAGCATCCATTGCGCTGCCGTCGTGGAAAGCCACGCCCGAACGCAGCTTGAATGTGTAGACGGTGCCGTCTTCGGAAATCTCCCAGCTTTCCGCCAGGCCCGGCACCACGGAGCCATCCCCCATAAACCGGGTCAGCCCTTCGAAAATATTGGAGTAAACCACTGAATCGATGGCCTGTGCAGCGGCGCTGGTCGGATCAAGGTGCGGCGGCTCCAGCTGCATTGCGATAGTGACGCTGTCCTTGGCCCAGGCGCTGCCCGCGGCCAACGCAAGCGCGGAACTGGCTGCAAAAACAATAGATCTCAATGCCATTGGAAAACTCCCTGTGTGCTATGCGGGGGCCCGAAACCGGCTCCTATAGGAAACGAGTTTCCAGCATTTCTCAGCGTAATCAAGGGCGGGCGGCATTTCGCGCACTGGAAGCACGCGGCGTTAATTGGTAATCCGTGCGCCATTCGAACCGCGGACAGGAAGCCATGAGCGCAACAGCCAAGAAACAGGCGCCCAACGCCGAAGACATCCGGGCCCGCAAGGGCGGCACCCCTTTGGTGAGCCTGACAGCCTATACCACGCCGATGGCGCGGCTGATGGACGAGCACTGCGATTTCGTGCTGGTCGGCGACAGCGTCGGCATGGTGCTGCACGGTCTGACCTCCACCCTGGGCGTGACGATGGAGATGATGATCCTGCACGGCCAAGCGGTCGCGCGTGGCCTGGAAAAAGCGATGCTGGTCATCGATATGCCTTTCGGCAGCTACGAGGAAGGCCCGCAGCAGGCCTTCCGCAATGCGGCCCGGCTGATGGCTGAAACCGGCTGTGGCGCTGTCAAGCTGGAAGGCGGTGTCGAGATGGCCGAAACCATCCGCTTTCTGGTTAAGCGCGGCATCCCGGTGATGGCGCATATCGGCCTGACGCCGCAGTCGATCAACACGCTGGGCGGCTACAAGGTGCAGGGCCGGGATGAACAGGCCGAAGCGGTGCTGGCCGACGCCCGCGCGGTGGCGGATGCCGGGGCATTCTCGGTTGTGCTGGAGAAGGTCCCGCAGGTGCTGGCCGACAAGATCACCGCCGAGGTGGCGATTCCCACCATTGGCATTGGCGCCAGCGCCGGCTGCGACGGCCAGATCCTGGTGGTCGATGACATGCTGGGCTTCTTTACCGCTTTCAAGCCGAAGTTCGTGAAACGCTACGCCGACCTTGGCCCGCTTGCCGAAGCCGCAATTGCTGAATATGCGGCTGAGGTGCGCGCGCGCAGTTTCCCGGCGGCCGAGCATGTCTTTGCCGACCAAGTGCCCTCAAAAGGATGACTTCCGAAATGACTGCACCGATCCTGCGCCGCCTGCCTGATCTGCGCGCCAAGACAGCCGAATGGCGCCGCGCCGGGGAAACCATCGGCCTGGTGCCGACCATGGGCGCACTGCATGCAGGCCATCTGTCGCTTGCCGAGGCGGCCAAAAAAGCTTGCGACCGGGTGATCGTGACCATTTTTGTGAACCCCAAACAGTTCAACAAACCGGAAGACCTGGCGAACTACCCGCGTACCGAACACGAGGACGCCCAGAAGCTCGCCCACCTTGGCATCGACCTGATCTATTGCCCGGACCCGGACCAGATCTACCCGGACGGCTATGCCACCAATGTATCGGTCGGCGGCAGCGTTACCGCGGTGATGGAGGGACCCTTCCGCCCCGGCCATTTCGACGGGGTGGCAACGGTTGTTGCCAAACTCTTCCTGCAGACCAGCGCGGACAAGGCCTTCTTTGGCCAGAAGGACTATCAGCAGCTGATGGTGGTCACCCGCATGGCCCGCGATCTGGACATCCCGATCGAGGTGATCGGCTGCGAAACGGTGCGCGAGCCGTCGGGCCTCGCCATGTCGTCGCGCAATCTGCTTCTGTCGGACGAGGCACTGGCCAAGGCGGCGGCTTTGAACGCGGCGATGCGGGAAGCGGCTGCCAAGGCGTCGGCAGGCGAGCCCTGGGCGCCGCTGGAAGCCGCTGCGCGCCAGGCGCTGGCGGATGCCGGTTTCGGCGATGTCGAGTATTTTGACCTGCGCTGCGCAAGCACGCTGGAGGCGCTGGACACCCCCGCCCGCCCGGCCCGGCTGCTGGCAGCGGCCTGGATGGATGGCGTCCGGCTGATCGACAATATCGGGGTTCCTGAACTAAACGCTTAGTAAGGGCTGGTAGCGGTACCGGATTTGCGTTTATTGTCCCCGGTCAAAGGAGACTGGAGGGCAGCAGATGACATTTATTCTGGCGATTGACCAGGGGACCACCTCGACCCGGGCGATCCTGTTTGATGATGCCATGCAGGTTGCGGGCGTGGCGCAGCAGGAGTTCACTCAGCACTACCCGCAGGCAGGCTGGGTGGAGCATGATCCGGAGGAAATCTGGGCCAGCACCGTTGCTGTCTGCCGCCAGGTGATGGCTGACTTGGGCGTTGCGGCCTCGGATATTGCCGGCATCGGCATTACCAACCAGCGCGAAACCACCGTGGTCTGGGACAAATCCACCGGCAAGGCCATTCACAACGCCATTGTCTGGCAGGATCGCCGCACCTCCGCCATCTGCGACGAGTTGCGCGCAGCAGGCCATGAGGAGATGGTCACCGACCGCACCGGCCTGCTGCTGGACCCGTATTTCTCGGGCACCAAGGTGAAGTGGATCCTCGATACTGTTCCGGGCGCGCGGGACAAGGCAGCAGCAGGCGAACTGCTGTTTGGAACCGT
>JBFOLS010000405.1:0-3283 GCA_040830225.1 Leisingera sp. | reverse complement strand
TATGAGCTGCGCAACGGCGGCCGGGAGGCTATCTGGAAACTGGACGCCACCTTGGGGCTGCACCGCCCCGGTAAACCCGCGCCAATGCTGCAGATCGAGACAGCCAAGCCGGCAAGCGGGCGTTTTTCCTATGCGTTCACCCCGGCACTTAGGATCCCGCTGAAGGCCAGAAGGGACCTGGTTCTGGGACTGGAATACCGCCGGGCGGGCGACCAAAGCCTTGGCCTGGAACTGGGCCTGTGGCAGAAGTTCTGAACCGCACCGCAACCCGTTGAGGCACCCATGGCCGATCCGATCCGTCCAACCGATGACGACGCCCGCACCCTGGCGCGGAGCCTGATGAAGCAGGCCTGTTTTGCCGCGCTTGGAGTGCTGCTGGAGGACGGCAGCCCGCTGGTTACCCGGGTGGCCTTAGGGCTGGATCCTCAGGGGCAGCCGGTCAGCCTGATTTCGGATTTAGCGCAGCATACCCAGGCATTGCGGCAGAACCCGGCCTGCTCACTGCTGGCGGGGGAGCCCGGCCCCAAGGGCGACCCGCTCACCCATCCGCGCCTCAGCCTGATGGCCCGCGCGGAGTTCGTCCCGCACGAGGCGCCGGAGCACGAAGAGCTGGCCACGCACTATCTGCACAGCCAGCCCAAGGCTAAGCTATATCTGCAGTTCGCCGATTTCAGCTTTGTCCGCTTCCGGGTGGCGGCAGCACATCTGAACGGCGGTTTCGGCAAAGCCTTCCGCCTGACCGCAGCTGATCTGAAGCAGCCAGGCTGATTACCTGTCCATGCGCATGATCACTTGGACACCGCCTTTGACCGCCTCTTCCCAGCGCAGCCGGACTTCATCCTTGTTGGAACCCTGCTCCGCCTCAGTATACGGCGCGAAAAAGCGGGTGCTGTTGCCGGAAGTGCGCAGCGGGCCCTGGGTGATCACACTGTCGACCTAGCGGACCCACCCCTGGAACGGCCGCTGGCCATCAGCCTCAACTGTCCCAGAGGACGCTGCTGAGCTTTGGTCATGCCGCACTCGCAGGGGATTGGCGGAGTGCACCGAAACATTGTGGAACATGTTGCCGCTGAAATCCACGTTCTTTGAGCGGCCGAAGTCCAGGTTCGAGAAGCTGGTGTCAACGCGCTCGGCCCTGTCGATGCTGCCATTGACCGAGCGGAATTTGTTGCCGGTCACCGAGACCCCGTTCAGATAGTGGCCGCTGCCATAGGGTTTGACCACAATGTAGCTGAACCAGTCGGCAACATCCCCGGACAGGAACACATTGGCGGAAATCGATAGAGCGCTGAAGGAGAAGCCGCCAGAGTAATCCGGCGTGGCGTCGCGCTCGTTTGTCCATTCGATGAAGCAATTGTCGATGTAATTGTCCGATACGGTCGAGGTGCAGTTGTTGGAGGTCAGCACAAGGCCTGCGGTGCGCACGCCGCCAGCAAGGCTGTCGCCCTGAAAGAAGTGGTTGCCGGTCACCGTGTTGTTGCCGCCGCCCAGAATGGCGAAATGGCGGAACCGGGTGGCCCGGTTGCTGCGCAGTTTGGCGTCGTTGGAGTTCACGTTCAGTGCAATGCTGACCCGGTCCGGCACGTTCAGCGGGTCCTCCAGCGACAGGAACTGGCAATTGTCGACCAGGATACCCTGGCAGCCGGTTCCGATCGAAGTGATGCCGCGGTCCTTGGGCCGCGAGATGAAGCAGCTGTCGATAGAGAACACCGAACCGGCAGGCGCCAGCCGCAGGGCGCTGCAATGGCCGTTGCACTGGAACTCGATCCCCTGCACCCCGAATTTGCTGAGCGCGCTGAAACCGCTGAAGTCTACCAGGTATTTGAAGTCCCTGAAGGTGAAGGTTTGGGTGCCCTCCGCATCATAGAGCCCGGCATTGAGAGTGAGTTCCCCCGCCCCGGAGTTCTTGGAGACAACATAGATCTCACGGCCGACACCCGCGCCCTCGACAAGTGAGCCGACCGCAATATTGGCGATATTGGCAACATTGGTCAGCTTTTTGGAATCAGAGGCGCTGTAGGTCGCTTGCGAGGTCACCACGTCTGTGTCCCAGGCAGAGCTGCTGGCAGCCTCCAGCTGTCCATTGCGGATGATGCGCCGGGTGGCATAGGAGCTTTTGTTGGGAACCGCAGCCGCCATGTCGATCGGCCCGGTGAGGGTGATCTTGCGGCCCTTCAGGTCCAGCGATTCATGATCGGAATTGTTGATCAGCGCCTGAAAAGCCTTCTTGAACCCCAGCTCCTCGTTTCCGAAGGCGGAAGCATAAGAGGGAAAATCGAAGTTTCTGGTCAGCAGCAGCATCTGGTCGTCCGGCATCGAGACAGTGCCTTCGAACACGGCCTCATGGTTCAGCGACACAGTGCTATCAAGGTAGAACTCGCCTGCGGGCACCAGGATACGTCGGCCGTCCGCAGCGGTGTCCGCGGCCTCGAAGGCGGCAGAACAGTCGGTGCTGCCATTCCAGACCGCGCCATAGTCGGTGACATCGACAATGCTCAGCATATCGCGCAGGAAGGCAGCGGTAATGTCGGTGATCTCGATGTCGTCAATCCGCACCACGCCGCCATTGGCGCCAATCAGATCAAGGCCGAAATGGCCGTAAGCCGCGGTGCGGCCCCAAGGCATGTCGACGCCGCCGCGGCTGCCGCTGCCGACAATGCCAGTGACTTCCACCACCTCGCCGTACGACGTCAGGGCAACCTGCGGTGCGATTTCGGGCACGCCGCTGATGTGGTTGCCGCCGCTGGCGGCCGCCCAGCCGGCAATGCGCACCGAAGGCAGCGCGCCGCTGACGGCCTTGATCCGTGCCTTCACTTGCAAGTAGCAGCCCGGTTCCAGCGGCGTCTGCCCCATGAAGCGCAGTTTCTGGGTGGCCTCGGTCTTTTGCAGTTCCAGGCAGCCGGCAAAGTCCGCATCCGCCGCCACAAAGACAGCGTTGGCGGCGCCGTCATAGGTGTCGGAGCCGGGGGTGCCGTCGCCGCTGGACCAGACATCCAGACCATCCGCAAATGCGGGCGGCATCAGCGCCAGCCCCTCGGTGATTGCCTTGTTCATGGAAAACCCTTTCCTGCTGCGCATCTGTCGCGTTCGGGGAAAAGGGTTACAGGAACGGGCTTAAAACCCGCTCAGCACGGCGTACGCCGCCTGCGCAACACCGCTCTTGCTTCATGCCTGCAGAAAATGTGCGTATCTCGTCCCTGACAGAACTTTCTGCAAATCATTCTGGTTGCTTAGCATTGCCAGGGGATCGCGCCCCCGCAGCTTGAACTGGCGAATTTCGGGC
>JBFOLS010000404.1:0-2094 GCA_040830225.1 Leisingera sp. | reverse complement strand
ATTTCCCCCGCGTTGCCCATTCAGCATAATCCGTATTTTCCTGCGGCCCCGGGGACGCAGATGGCACATGAGGTTTTCCGGAGCAAAAGATCCTTTCCATCTGCTGGCCGAAGGAAGCCAGTGTGATGGTGGCCAGGTTTCCGGCGTATCCGTGGTACGCAGATTTTCCGGAGGCAAGCGGCAGGCCGGCCCAGATGCGTGCGAGGTTGTCCATGAACGCAGCCCGGGTAATCCGGCCAGCTGCGACCCTCTGATACCCTGCATCCGAGATCAGCAACGCGGCCATCCGGTTCTGTGTTTCCCGGCTGAAGCGGGTGGCATCCGGGAGCCCGAGACGCTTCTGCAGATTAAGCAGGGTCGAAGGTATGATCTGGAAATTCCCGATGGCATGGGGCTGACCGGGCGTGCGGTCGATCCACGTGTAGATTTCCGCAAGCGTCATCTGGGAGGGCTTCTTGCCGGGCTTCACCTTGGCGCCGTGGTGGATCGCATCATACCGGCCGCGGGGTGCTTCAGCAAAGGTGATGAGGGCAAACAGCTGTTCAACGCTGGAGCCAGAAGGCAGCTGGAAGGAGGCGGGGGCAGGGGGCTGCTTCCCCGGCCGGGAACGCTCGAAGGCATCAAGTGCAACCCACTCGCTTTCCCGCGAAGAGAAGTCCCATCCGTTTTCTGAGGTGGGCGGGGCTGAGGCGAGGCTTTCACGGATTTCAGCGGTCTCTTCCAGGCTGAAGCTGCCCGACCTGGACCATCCCTCAGCAGAGACAACCGCAGGGGCCAAGAGCGCCGTCAGGAGCGCCCCAAAAGCCGTCCTTGTCCTCTGGCCCAGAGAGAAATTGAGGCGCTTTGCGCGGCTCCGTTGGCGGGCATTTGGCTCAGCCCTCCTCTAGGAGTCGGGCCAGCAACGCCCAATTCGGCCCTTCGGTCCTCATAGAAGGTCCACACATAACGCAGCAAAGCTGCAATCAGCGCAAGACGCTGATTTAATTGCCAAAAATGATCTTTTGGAAAGTTTGATATGGCAGCACCTTGTGAAGCCCTATTTTTAAGGGTTCTGAAGCCCCAAAATCGGCCCATGGCAGGGGGCGTGGCACGGTCATGCCACGCCGTGCCACGCGAATGGCACGGGATGGCACAGAATGGCAGGTCGCTTTCCGGCTGTTTCAGAGAGGTGCTCACCGCTCGATCTCCGCTTCTGTTTCCAGCTCCTGCTCCCGGCCGCCGCGCTCCAAGTCCCGGAGGATCGCCGTCTGAACAGAGGCCTCGCTTTCCCGCAACCGTTCCAGCTCGGGATCCCCGAGCAGCCGGGATTTCGCATGGGATTCTTCCAGGGCCGAATTCGCCAGTGCGAGGATCGTTTGATGCTCCTCGTTGCTCTCGCTCATCAGCGAGGCGATCAGCACGCGGGTCATTTTCATCTCCAAGGTGGCGGCATGGGTGAGGCTCTGAAGGGCCTCCGTCTGGCGCGCAACGGCCGCCTCCAGGGCGGCGAGCCGCGCCGCCAAAGGGGCGTTGCCACCGGCATTGGCCTGCGCGTTCTCCAATTGCTCCAGCAGGCCGGTAATGGCGTCGTCCAGTGCCTTGGGACGGTTTCCGTCCTGACCTCCAATCAGCTGCCGGGCCACCGGTCCGAGGACAATCCTGACGTTTTGCGATGCCTCACTCATCGTTCAATCTCCTTCTGGCGTTGCAGGATCAATTCGGCCTGCTTTTCAAATTCCTTCATCTTCTCATCGAAGAGGCCGGGCAGGGTGGGGGTTTGCGCGTCTTTCTCCCAAGCCTCTTTCTCCTTCGCCGCCGCTGGTTTTTCCTGAGGTTGTTCCCTGATCTTGTCCTCCTCGGGCTGCCGCTCACGGGCACCCGCGAGACGCACATCCATCCAGGTATCAAGCGCGGTCTGGCGGAGGCCGGTTTCCCGCTCGATGGTCCTGGACAGGCGCTCGGGATCCTCGGTCAGCAGTATTGCCTCATCGCGCGCCCGGCTGATCTCCACGTAGAAACTCTTCCGGGTTGCCAGCCGCTCGGTGGAGCGCATGGCCTCGATCACCCGGTCCACGGACTCTCCCTGCACGGCGTGCGCGGTGGCGGCGTAGTCAT
>JBFOLS010000403.1:0-5045 GCA_040830225.1 Leisingera sp. | reverse complement strand
GCCAGCAGGTAGTTGCAGCAATGCGTCTCCTCCCACGCCCCGGCAACAAAATGCTTGGCATGGAAACGCTTCCCCATCAAACGCCCCTGCATGTCAACCAAACAGACCAAAACAGTGTCAACCAAACCAGAAGATACCTGGGATTTCAATTCATCGAAGGAGAGCATGAGCAGCCCTTTGCGTATTGGGGCCAGGCCTTCTTGTTAAAGGCTCCGGCAAATTCCTTGGGGGAAGGATTTGGCCCGCTGCGGTGCAGGCCAAATCCTGTGTCTTGGCTGGCACCTTAGCCGTAGCGGTAAGGCCGGCCGGCTTTCTGCATGTCAGCGTTATACTTCTTGAAGATCTCGACGACCTTCGCCTTGGTCTCGGACTCGGCTGCAATTTCATCCCAGAATTTCACAGCGGCGTCTTCAACCTGCTGCCATTCTGCATCCGGAATAGAGGTCAGCTGCATCTTGGTGCCGTTGACGCGCAGGCTTGCTTCGCCGCCCCAGTACCACCACTGGCGGTAATAATGCGACTGGTCGCAGCAGACGCGGAACAGGGTCTGCAGGTCTTCCGGCAGCTCGTTCCAGCGGCCCTGGTTGGCAAAGAAGGACCCCGCCCAGGCGCCGGAGATGTTGTTGGTCAGGAAGTAGTTGGTCACATCCGCCCAGCCGACAGTGTAGTCCTCGGTGATGCCGGACCATGCGATGCCATCCAGCTCGCCGGTCTGTACCGCGACCTCGATATCTTCCCAAGGCAGGGTGACCGGCACCACGCCGAACTGCGCTAGGAAGCGGCCTGCGGTGGGGAAGGTGAAGACGCGTTTGCCTTTCAGGTCCGCCAGCGAGTTGATCGGGTCCTTGGTAGCAAAGTGGCAGGGGTCCCAGGCGCCGGCCGAAATGTGCTTGACGCCGACCTTGGAGTACTCAGCATCCCAGATCTCGTTCAGGCCGTACTGGTTGAACAGCACCGGCACGTCCAGCGAGTAGCGTGAGGCGAAGGGGAAGTAGCCGCCGAACACGGTGACCTCGGTGGGAGAGGCCATCGAGTCGTCATCCGACTGCACCGCGTCGATGGTGCCGCGCTGCATGGCGCGGAACAGCTCGCCTGTGGGCACCAGCTGGTCGGCATAGTAGAGCTCGATCTGCATCCGGTCGCCGGCGATCTTGTTGAACATGTCGATCGCGGGCTTCACCACATGCTCCGCCAGGGCCGCGCCGGCATAGGTCTGCATCCGCCACTTGATGGTGGACTGGGCCAGCGCCGGGGTGGCCAGCGGTGCCGCCATGGCGCCAACGCCGGCGGTTTGCAGGAACTTACGTCTTGTTGTCATAATTTCACTCCTTGTTGATAAATCCGGCCCCTTGGCAGGACTCTTCCTTGGTTATTTTCCGTAGACATATTCCGGCAGCCACAGGGCGATCTGCGGGAAGATCATGATCAGGGCGAGCGCCAGCACCATCACCAGGGCGAAGGGAATGATCGAGACATAGATGTCCTTCAGCCCGATCTCCGGCGGCGCCATCGCCCGCATCAGGAACAGGTTGTAGCCGAAGGGCGGCGTCATATAGGCGATCTGAGTGGTGATGGTGTAGAGGACACCGTACCAGATCAGGTCGAAACCGAGAGCGCCAACCAGAGGCACGTAAAGCGGCGCCACGATTACCAGCATCGCGGTGTCATCCAGGAAGGTGCCCATCACAATGAAGCTGAGCTGCATCAGAATCAGGATCATCCAGGGGCTGAGGCCCAGCTTGGTGGTGAACAGGTCCTCAATGGCTTTCACCGCGCCGAGGCCGTCAAAGATTGCGCCAAAGGCGAGGGCAGCCAGAATAATCCACATGAACATGCAGGAGATGCCCAGTGTCGAGCGCACAGAAGTCTCGAACACCTCCTTGGTCATCCGCCCCTTCAGAACGGCGGCGATGAAGGCGGTCATGGCACCGATGGCAGAGCTTTCCACCAGCGAGGTCCAGCCGTTCACAAAGGGCACCATCATCGCGGCAAAGATCGCCAGCGGCAGCACACCCGAGAACAGCAGGCGGTGCTTCTCCTTCATAAAGATGTCTTTGTAGAACAGCGGGTTCGTGCGGGTGACGAAGGACAGCACGCCTGCCGCCAGCGCCAGTCCAAGGGCAGGCTTGGTTTCCAGCGTGCCGGTCAGGATCAATAGCGGCAGCAGAACCAATGCGCCCAGCACGATGTAGTTCAGCCGCAGCGGATGGTCGGTAACACGTTCGTACTCGGCCAGGTCCTCGGGTTCCATCGCCGGGCCAAGATGCGGCTGCATCCGGGCGCGCAGGTAGATGTAGATGATGAACATGGTGGCCATCAGCAGCCCCGGCACCACGCCGGCGAGCCACAGCTGCCCCACCGGCTGGCGGGCGATCATTGCGTAAAGCACCAGCACCACCGACGGCGGCACCAGAATGCCAAGTGAGGAGCCCGCCTGAATGGTGCCGGTCACCAGGATCTTGTCATAACCGCGGCGCAGCAGTTCCGGCAGCGCAATGGTGGCACCGATGGCCATGCCAGCCACCGAAAGGCCGTTCATGGCTGATATCAGGACCATCAGGCCGATGGTGCCAATGGCAAGCCCGCCCTTCACCGGCCCCATCCAGACATGGAACATTCGGTAGAGATCGTCGGCAATCTTGGACTCCGACAGCACGTAGCCCATGAAAATAAACATCGGCAGCGTCAGCAGCGGATACCACTTCATCAGCTTCATAGCAGCAGAGAAGGGGATCTCTACCCCGCCGGTGCCCCACAGCAGCATGCCTGCGACAGCACCGACAAAACCGATAGCGCCGAACACCCGCTGGCCGGTCATCAGCATGAGCATCATGCCGGCAAACATTACGATGGCGATCCATTCGTAGGACATCAGATTTCAACTCCGCGCAGGCGTCCGATATCCCGGAACAATTCGGCAAGGCATTGCAGCAGCATCAGGAAGACGCCGAAGCAGAGGATGGTTTTGACTGGCCACAGGAAAGGCCGCCAGGCGGTGGAGCTGCGCTCCAGATAGCCGAGCTTCTCACCGGCGGCAGCGGGACCTTCGGTCAAAAGTGTCTTCAGCAGATCCCAGAAGAACTGCACAGGCTCCAGTCCGAAATAGCCCAGGGAATAGGCGGTGGAGCTGAGTGCGCCGTACATCAGGATCACCAGATAAGTGATCAGGAACAGCACCGTGAAAGCATCGATCAAGGCCTTGGTCTTGGTTGACCAAGCGCCGTAAAACAGGTCCATCCGCACATTCGATCCCATCTGGATCGAATAGGGTCCGCCGAGAATGTAATAGGCCACCATCACAAACTGCGCGGTCTCCAGTGTCCAGAGTGACGGGTTGAAGAAGGTCTTGGAAACCGAAGACCACAGCAAAACCCCGATGAGGGCAAAGATCAGATACATGGCGAAACGGCCGATGAAGCGGTTCATCGCGTCGATGCCGCGCACATAGGCCCTGATGACCTTAGGCATCCTGCCCTCCTTCTGCCGCCAGCGCGGCCAGGGCCGGGCGCAGCAATGTCAGCATTTCTTCGGCCATGGCCTCTTCTTCTTGCGGTGAGCTCACCAGGTCGTTGCGGATTTCGATCATCACATTTGCCAGCCCATGGGCCAGCCCGTGGATTTTCAGCGAATGGGTCACCCCGTCGGCAGGGCCATAAGGCTCATTGCGCTCTACCCGGCGGTGGGGCAGGGCGTCTGCCCCGGCAAGCATTGCGTCAGCCAGACGGCTGTCATCGTCATGCAGGATGCCGATCTCAACGTCCCGCTCCCTGCCGAAATAGACTGGCGTGAAGCTGTGCATGGTGACCAGAACGGTTTGCATCCCGGCTGCTTTGCGGGCCGCGACCACCTCCGCGACGGTATCGCAGAACGGAGTATAGATCGTGTCCACCCTCTCCTGCCGCTCTGCCGTTCCGAGGCCGATGTTGCCGGGTACGGCAACCAGTTCGGACCGGTCGGGCATGGCGCTGGCGGCTTCGGGCGGGCGGTTGCAGTCATAAACCAGCCGCGACACCCGGCTGGCCACCAGCGGCGCGTCCAGCGCCTTGGACAGATACAGCGAAACGGCCAGTGCGCCCGGATCCCAGGCCGCATGGCTCAAACGGTCCTCAGGCCGAAGGCCCAGCCCGTTATAGCGCGCGGGGATATGGCTGGAGGCATGTTCGCAAAGCAAAAGCACGGAGCCGGCACCGTCACGGTTCACCACCTCCACTGCGTCTTCCTGAGCGTGAGAATCGCCCCCTTGCATATGCCGCCTCCCTGCGATTTGGAAAAATCTTTCCATGAAGAGATATTTGTGTCAATATCTTTTCATGACCGGTTTCGAACAGAGGTTTCTGAAACTTTCTTTTCGCCACCGGGCCGCGTAAGACTGTATCTGTTCATTGCAGGGATGCCCCGTTGACCAAGCCGCCAGCCACCGTTCGCGAGTTGATCCGCGAGAATTATTCTTCTCTGACACAATCGGAACGCAAGTTCGCCAATCTCCTTTTGGAGAATTACCCTGCGGCAGGTTTGGCCTCGATCACTATTGTGGCGGGCAATGCGGAGGTTTCGACACCAACCGTGGCCCGGATGGTGCAGAAACTGGGTTTCAAAGGGTATCCCCAGTTCCACCAGGCTTTGCTCAAGGAGTTGGAGGCTAAGGTCTCCGGCCCGACCAAACGGCGGGACAACTGGGCCTCTGAGGCGCCGGAAGGCCACCTGTTGAACAGATTTGCACAGGCGGTCACCGAAAACCTGCAGCAGACGTTTTCCAACATCGATTCCGCCCAGTTCGATGCTGCCGTTCAACAACTCGCTAATACGGACGGCCGTCTCTATGTGGTTGGCGGCCGCATCACCCGGGCACTGGCGGATTATGCCTTCACCCACTTCCAGGCGATCCGGCAGCGGGTCACCCATATGACGTCCTCCTCTGCCACCTGGCCGCACTATGTGCTGGACATGGTTGAGGGTGACACTCTGCTGATGTTCGACGTGCGCCGCTACGAGACCAACCTGCAGCGGCTGGCGGAACTGGCGGCTGAGCGGGGGGTGAAAATCGT
>JBFOLS010000402.1:0-22966 GCA_040830225.1 Leisingera sp. | reverse complement strand
GGAAGAAAAGGTTGCCTGCCGTCCGTTTTTGCGGGCGCCCGGAGTATTCCGCTCGATCAGCCCGGCGATGGTGGCGGAATCGCGGAAGGCGCGCTTCATTACGGCATTGCCGGACAGCCAGCCTTCCAGCCCGTCGCGCAGAGCGTGGATATCGAACAGAGGGTCGGGATCGGACAGCGCCTCCAGCCCCCAGATCAGTGTTGCATAGTCGGTGGCGACAAAGCCCAGCGGGTCGAGCCCCAGTTCCTCCATCCGCTTGGTGAGCAAGAGACCCAGTGTCTGCTGGGCGTTGCGCCCGGCAAAGCCGTAGATGCAGGCGTGTTCACGGGCTTCATGCGGAAAGCTCTCGATCAGCAGGGAACCTGAGCGGGGGAGTTCCGAAACGTCGCGCTGCAGTGCCAGCCAGTCAGCGGTATGGCGGGGCAGGCCGGGCCAGCTCTGTTGTTTGAACATCTCCAGAATGCGGGCGCTGAGCTGGGTGGAGGTGGCGAATTTGGTGCCTGAGAACACCGCAATCTTGGGTTTCTTGCCGGGGTTGCGGCTGACTTCCACGGTCATCTCACGCAACCCTTCATAGCGCACCGTCTGGCCGCCGATCAGAAACGTGTCGCCGGGCGTGAGGGTGGCGGCAAAGGCTTCCTCGATCTCGCCCAGCGGCTTGCCGCCGCGGCTGCGTTTCAGGCGGACCTTCATCAGGTCGGCATCCTGGATGGTGCCCAGGTTCATGCGGATGCGCTGCGCCGCGCGCGGGTCGCGCAGCTGCCATTTGCCGTCGGGGCGCTGCAATAGGCGCTGCCACTGGTCATAGGCTTTCAGCGCATAGCCGCCGGTGGCGCAGAAGTCGAGGCAGGCGTCGAAACCCGCGCGTGTGAGGCCTGCATAGGCGCCGGCCTGAGTCATCTCAGCGTAGAGTTCACTAGCCTCAAAAGGGCCGGCGCAGGCGGCAATCAGGATATGCTGGCACAGCACGTCACGGGGGCCGGGGCCGCGGGTGTCGCCATCCAGGTCGCTCGCGCGCACCGCCTCCAGCGCGGCGCGGCATTCTACGACTTCGAAACGGTTGGCGGGCACCAGCAGCGCCTTGGAAGGCGCGTTGTAACGGTGGTTGGCGCGGCCGATGCGCTGGACCAGGCGCTTGATATTCTTGGGAGCGCCGATCTGGATCACCAGGTCAACGTCCCCCCAGTCGATGCCGAGGTCGAGCGAGCCGGTGCAGACAATGGCGCGCAGCTCGCCGCGGACCATGGCCGCTTCGACCCGCTCCCTCTGCACCCGGTCAAGCGAGCCGTGGTGGATGCCGATGGGCAGGGCGTCGTCATTGGCGAGCCACAGGTTATGAAAGAAGATTTCGGCCTGGGCGCGGGTGTTATGAAAAATCAGCGTGGTCTTATGCGCCTTGATCTGTTCCATCACGGCCGGGATGGCATAGGCCGCGCCGCCGCCGGCCCAGGGCGGAGCTTCCTCTGTTTCCAGCATCCGGATGTCCGGGGCCGGGCCCGGATCAGCCAGCACGATATCACAGGGGTCCGGATGCCGGGCGAGATAACGGGCGATAGCCTGAGGATCGTCGACCGTGGCCGACAGCCCGACCCGGCGCAGGTCCGGGCAGAGAGTTTGCAACCGGGCCAGTGCCAGCATCAATTGATCGCCGCGCTTGCTTTCGGCGAGAGCATGGATTTCGTCCACGACAATGCGTTTCAAGCCTTTGAAAGTGCGATGCGCATCTTCATAGGAGGTGAGCAGGGCAAGGCTCTCCGGCGTGGTCAGCAGGATATGCGGCGGATCGGCACGCTGGCGCTTCTTGCGGCTGGCAGGCGTGTCGCCGGTGCGGTCGTCGATGCGGATGGGCAGGCCCATCTCCTCCACGGGCGTGCGCAGGTTGCGCTTGATGTCGGCGGCCAGTGCCTTGAGCGGCGAGACATATAGCGTGTGCAGCCCGTCGTGGCCGCTTTCCGCCAGCTCGGCCAGTGTCGGAAGGAAACCGGCCATGGTCTTGCCGCCGCCGGTAGGGGCGATAAGCAGGGTGGCAGGATCCTCCGCCCGCTCCAGCATGGCACGCTGATGCGGGTGGATAGACCAGCCGCGGCGGCTGAACCAGGTGGTGATGAGCCCGGGCAGAGAAGACATTCCTTCTGTCTAATCCAGTAATACCGACCTGCCAATCACTGCGCGCAAGGCTCCCGCGCCCCATGCGAGCCGTCTGGCGCTGGATCGCATGGACGCCTTGGAGAAAGGAGGATCATCCGGAAGGCCAGCAAAAGAGAATGTGAAATTTTCCTGAGCGGGCAGAGACGGAAACCGGCGCTAGCCCCGTTAGAGGGCCATGCATGCTTTACCTTCAAGGAGACGAGAATGAAATCCCTTCGGACTTGGGCAACCCCGCTGACCATCGGATTCTTTTTGCTGATGTCGGTCACCGGCATTCTGATGTTCTATGACGCGCACGGCCGGATGAACAAAATCGTTCATGGCTGGGCCGGTTGGGTGATGGTTGCCGGGGTTCTTGCGCATATGCTGTTGAACTGGCGCCCTTTCACAGTTTATTTCAAACGCCCCAAGGCGATGGCAATCATAGGCGCTGCGGCGCTGGTGCTGGCAGTTTCCTTTTTCCCGCTGGAGGGCAGCGGCGGCCCGGGAAGCAATGTGCTGCGGGCGGTGAGTCAAGCGCAGATCGAAAAGGTGATTGCTCTTACCGGTCAAGATCTTGAAACCGGCTTGGCCCGGCTGGCGGCGGCAGGGTTCGAAGCTTCCACGGACAGTTCGGTCCAAGATTTGAGCGGCGGTGACTCAGCCCGGGAAGATGCCATTTTTGCGGCCTTGTTTGATGGGTGATGCGCGGGAGCAGGCTGCCCCCTTACTTCACGATCGTCTCGTCTTTCACGAACATGTTTGCCCAGGCACGGTCAATCAGCTCCGGAGACATCTGATAGGGGATGCCCTCAAACTCGCAGATTGCGATCATCTGGTCGATCAGGAACACCGGCTGGTAGTTCGCATAAACGTTGTTGATCGTGGGATACTTTCGCTTCAGCAAATGCACCAAAGAGGCTTCATCCAGCGGCATGCCCTTCTTGCGGGCGACCAAGGCAAAGATCTTGAGATAGTTCTCCTGGTCCGGCCCGTCGATCTTGATCTTGAAGAAGATCCGGCGCAGGGCGGCGTTGTCGAAGATTTCGTTGGGGTGGAAGTTGGTCGAGAAGATCACCAGCGTGTCGAAGGGCACCTCGAACTTTTCGCCTGACTGCAGCGCCAGAATGTCCTTGCTCTCTTCCAGCGGCACGATCCAGCGGTTGACCAGTGCCTGCGGCGGCTCTGCCTGGCGGCCAAGGTCGTCGACGATGAAGATGCCGCCGGTGGATTTCAGCTGCAAGGGCGCCTGGTAGGTGCGCGCGGTGGGGTTGTAGACCAGATCCAGCATGTCGAGCGACAGTTCGCCGCCGGTGATCACGGTGGGGCGCTGGCACATCACATAGCGGGTGTCAAAGCGGCGGCGGCGGCGCAAGGCATTGGGGTCTTCCGGCTCCTGTTCCACTTCTGTGTGCACGATCGGGTCATAGACAGTGATCACCTGGCCTGAGTATTCGATGGCGCGCGGCACATAAACATGGTCCCCAAGCGCATCACGGATGCCGTTGGAGATCGAGGATTTACCGTTGCCGGGCGGGCCATACATCAGGATCGAGCGGCCCGCGCTGACCGCCGGGCCAAGGTGGTCCAGCAGGCTGTCGGGCAGGATCAGATGCCCCATCGCATTGGTCAGCTGGTCGCGGGTCACCTGGATATTGCGGATCGACTGGCGCTTGATCTGTTCGCGGTAGACATCCAGCGGCACCGGCATGGCGCCGAAATATTCAGACTGACTGAGCGCATCCAATGCCCGTGCCTTGCCCGCATCGGTAAGCTGATAGCCCATCTCGTTGCCGCTGTTGGCGTTGAGGGTGCCGGTCGCCTCCAGCAGTTTCTGTTCGCGGGCGATATCCACCAGTTCCTGAGTGACCGAAGCGGGCAGGCAGATTGCCTCAGCGATCTCAGTCACGTTTTCCACGTTTTTGCGGAAGATCGTCTTCAGCAGGATGTCCCGCATCATCACCGGCGGCAGCTGCATCTGCTCCAGCCCCTTGGGGGCGGGAGGGGCCATCACGGTGAGGTTCTGCATGTTCATGGCGGTGCCTGCTCCTGAATTCCTGGCCGGTGCCCCAGGACCTGGGGCGTTCTTTGGAAACAGACTATTCAGGACTGTGGCAACAGCGGGGCAGAGCTGCAGCATTTCCGCGAAGGCGGCGGGAAATCCGGGACAGTTTTACAGGCCGGAGCGGTCAGCTGCCGAAAAGAGCCGCCAGAATGAGGTAGAGCGCCAGGGTGCCGCCCAGGCAGAGGCCCATGGGAAAGCTCTTGCCGGTTTCCCAGCTCTGCCAATGCGGTGCCAATTGGCGCAGGGGAGTGTGTTTCGCGATCCGGTGGGCTGTGAACCCGGCCAGCAGGCAGGCCGCGAAGATGACCATCAGCAGCCGCAGGTCGCCAAGGGCGAAGAAGGGCGCGGCAGCGCCGGCAAATTTTGCATCACCCGCGCCTACCGCGCCGGCAGAGTAGAACAGGAAACCCAAAACGATACCAACCGGCAGGTGCAGCAGATGCCAGCCGTAGTCAGCCCAGGTGGGCATCACCAGAGCGCCGCCGGCCACATAGATGACGGCCAGCAAGTCCACGGCCCAGTTGGGAATACGCATGCCGCGCAAGTCGGTCAGCGCCACCACATAGCAAAGCGGCAGCACAAATGGCAGGAACCACAGTGCGGCATGGGCCGGGAATTGCATGGATCAGCCGTTCTCCAGCGCGGCCAGAGCGCGCGCCGCTTCCTCGAAGTGCTGAGGGTGAGTGTCAATGGCCTCGCGCAGCAGCCCTTCACCTGTCTTCACGTCGCCCTGCTTGACTGCCGACAGCGCCAGTGTGTGCAGCAAAAGCGCCCGCTCGGTCTGTTGCATCGGGATCACCGGAAGCGTGTAGTTACGCTGTGCGCCCCGGGCCAGCACCAGGTTGTTCTTGGCGGTGAACAGGGTTTGGTCCTGGCGGATTGCTTCGCCAAACAGCCGCTCGGCGCCGGAAAAATCGCCGCGGGTCAGCTTCGAGTAGCCCCAGTTGTTCATCACCTTGGCCGGTTTTGTGGTCAGCCCGGATGCGATTTCATAGAAACTGTCGGCGCGTTTCCAATCCTTGCCTGCATCGGCCACAACGGCTTCCAGCCTGTAACGCTCATAGGTTTCATGGGTGGGCGGGACGATGTCCAGCTCAGCCTTTGCGGCATCCCATTCGCCGCTGCGTACCAGCGCGCCGGCCAGTTGCACCCGGTCCTCGCTGGTGGCGCCCTTCATGGATACCACTTTCTTCCAGGCAGCTGTGCCTTCGGTGGTGCGTTTGGCGCGGATCAGCGAATGGGCAAGGCCGCGCTGCAGATCAATGCGGTCGGGGTTGGATTTCACACTCCGCTGAAAATGCGCAACGGCTTCGTTCGGGTCGGCTACGGTCAGCATGACATCGTTGAGATTGCTCTCGTCGATGACATTTACTTCCTGAAAGGCCCGTTCCACGGTTTCGTCGGCTTTCTCGGCGCAGGCCGACAAGACCAGCGCCCCTGCCAGAGAAGCGGATAGGAAAAACTGCTGGCGCATTGGTGCGTCCTTTTTACTGCTCTGCCTCGATCATATTGGTGTCTGGCGAATCAAGTAGCTGCCGCCGCCCTGCCGCACCAATTTATATTCTTCGTTTTGAGAGGTAGTATGCGCAGGATTTTCCAGTTTTGCGAGTGCCAGGCGCAAATTATCGCGGATTGCGTCACTTTCGCCATTGTCAAGCGCATAGGCGCGCTGGAACACCTGAACCGCTTCAGCGGTCTTGCCGCGTTCCATCAGCACGACGCCAAGGTTGTTCATAGGTTCCGGCCAGGCGGGGTCCGCGTCCACTGCCTGGCGCAGCAGTTCTTCGGCCTGCCCCAGCCGCCGGAGCCCCAGCTTAGCTGAGCCCATGCCGGACAGCACCTCGGGCGTCAGCCCCTGATCGAGTGCCGCACGGGTAAAAGCCTCCAGTGCCAGTTCGTGTTCGCCTGCGGCCATCAGCCGGTTGCCGACCACCAGCCCATCCTCCGCCTGCCCGCGGTGGTCGGCGCCGGGAGCCCAGGGGCTGCCCTTGTCCTGCTTCAGGCCGCCCGGCGCGCAAGCCGCCGCCAGCGCAAGGGCGCTGGCGGCGGCGGCGGCCTGCAGCAAACGGGCGGAGAGCGCCCGCGGTGTGTTTGCCATTAGTGGGGTCCTGCGTTGCCCATGTTCATGATGCCCTGTACCGACGGGCCGACCAGAATGATCAGCAAGGGCGGAACCGTCAGCCCCATTGTGGCAAGTGTCATCTTCACGGGCAACTTGTTTGCAGCCTCCTCCGCCCGCATCACACGCTTGTCACGCATCTCACCGGCGTAAACCCGCAAGGCATCGGCGATCGAGGTGCCAAAGCTGGCGGACTGGATCATCACGGTCACAAAAGAGGACACGTCCTGCACCCCGCAGCGGGTTCCCATGTCGCGCAGCACCTTGTCCTTCTCTTTGCCTGCTTTCATCTCGTAGGCGACAACCTCGAACTCCTCGGCCAGTTCCGGGAAGGAGGCATGCAGTTCCTTGGCGACGCGGACAATCGCCTGATCCAGCGACTGGCCCGCTTCAACGCAGACCAGCATCATGTCGAGCGCATCCGGGAAGCCCTCGGTGATCTTCTGTTTGCGCTCTTCGATGCGGCGGGTGATCCAGTACTTCGGCAGCATATAGCCCGCGGCGCCGGGGCCGATGATGCGAATGGCCATCTGCTGGCTGTCGTAGTCGATGTCTGCCTTCAGCACATAGACAAAGAACAGCCCGCCCATCAGGCCCAGCAGGCCAAGGGCAAACTGGGCAAAGTGGAACAGGCGCACCGAGTCTTTGGAGTGGTAGCCGGCCTGACGCAGCTTCAGCTCCATCGCCGACAAGTCCTCGGCGTTCTGCGGCTCCAGGAAGCCTGCGAATTTTTGCAGCTGCTCGTTGCGGTTGGACTGGCGCAGCCGCTCCTTCTTCGGACTGGAGCGGGTTTCGGGCGCGATGTTCTTCTGCAGTTTCTTCAGCGGGTCTTCGGGCTGGTTCAGCAGCAGCGGAACCGCCAGCAGGATCATGAACAGCCCGGCAATGCCAAGCGCCAGCAGCGGCCCGAACCCGCCGAATTGCGATGTCAGGTAGTCGTTGATTCCGGTGAGAAATTCCACGGCGCCCTCCTTAGACTTTGATGTTGGTCAGCATGCGCATGACAAAGAGGTTGGCGGCCAGCATTACGCCCACGGCGAAACAGGCAGGGATGAACCAGGGATGGTCCAGCACGGTGTCGTAATAATTGGGGTCCTTGACCAGGATGCCGACCAGGCAGAACAGCGGGAAGCCCGACAGGAACTTACCTGACCACTGCGCCTCGGCTGTGATTGCCTTGACCCGGCGGAACAGGCGGAAGCGGGCACGGATCACCTTGGCCAGGCCTGCCAGCACTTCGGCCAGGTTGCCGCCCGACTGCTGCTGGATGGTCACCGCAACGGCCAGGAAGCGCATGTCCTGCATGTCCAGCCGCTCCGCCATCTCCTTGAGCGCTTCGCCGACATCGCGGCCGTAGGCGCACTCGTCGGAAATGATACCGAATTCGGTGGCCAGCGGGTCTTCGACCTCATTGGCGACGATCTGAACCGCTGAGGTGAACGGGTGGCCGACGCGCAAGGAGCGCACCATCAGTTCCACTGCATCCGGCAGCTGCTCCTCGATCATCGCCATCCGCTTGGTGGCCTTCTTGTTGACCCAGAAGAACACCGCGCCGACACCGATGATAACCGAGCCCAGAACCCGGACGGGCAGGGGGGCGGAGGTGCCGATACTGAGCCCGACAAAGGCAATCCCGGCCAGGCCGGCCATGATCAGGATCAGCTGCTTTGGCGAGAAGGCAATGGCTGCTTTCTGGGCGCGGTCCGACAGCAGCGAGTAGAGCGGGATCGACTGCGATTTGGCGTGCTGCCCCAGCTCCTTGCGAAGCTGCTCCAGCACCTGCTCGCGGTTGCTGCCCTTCTCCATCATCTCCAGCCGGCGGTTGACCCGGCTGTTGAGGCTGATCGACTTGCCGAAAGTGAACAGGTACAGGCCCTCGACCAGCGCCAGTACGCCAAAGAATATCAAGCCGTAGATAAGCGGTTCGGCACTCAAGTTCATCAGCGCGTCTCCATGACGGTGGGTTCGTAGATCGACGGCGGCAGGTCAAAGCCCCAAAGGCGGAAGCGCTCTGAGAAGTGGCTGCGCACGCCGGTGGCCGTGAAATGGCCGATAATCTTGTTGTCCGGAGTCAGGCCGACCCGCTGGAAGCGGAAGATTTCCTGCATCGAGATCACGTCGCCCTCCATGCCGGTGATCTCGGTGATCGAGGTCATCCGGCGCGAGCCGTCCTGCAGGCGCGACGCCTGCACGATCAGGTTCACAGCCGAGGAGATCTGGCTGCGCACCGCCTTGATCGGCATTTCGATACCAGCCATCGCAATCATATTTTCCAGACGCGAAACCCCGTCACGTGCCGAGTTGGCGTGGATCGTGGTCATCGAACCGTCGTGGCCGGTGTTCATGGCCTGCAGCATGTCGATCACTTCCTCGCCGCGTGTCTCGCCGACGATGATGCGGTCAGGACGCATCCGCAGCGCGTTCTTCAGACAGTCGCGCGGGGAAACCTCGCCTTTGCCCTCGACGTTGGGCGGCCGGCTTTCCATCCGGCCCACGTGGGTCTGCTGCAGCTGCAGTTCCGCGGTGTCCTCGATGGTCAGGATGCGCTCGGCGTTGTCGATGAAGGAAGACAGGGCGTTCAGCGTCGTCGTTTTGCCGGAGCCGGTGCCGCCGGAGACGATCACGTTCAGCCGGGTCGACACGGCGGCTTGCAGATATGCAGCCATTTCCTCGGTGAAAGCACCGAAATTCACCAGGTCATCGATGCCCAGCTTGTCCTTTTTGAACTTCCGGATCGAAACCAGCGATCCATCCACCGCAATTGGCGGCACCATGGCGTTGAAGCGCGAGCCATCGGCCAGACGGGCGTCCACATAGGGGTTGCTCTCATCGACACGGCGGCCCACGGCGGAGACGATCTTGTCGATGATCCGCATCAGGTGCTTCTCATCCTTGAAGGAGATGTCGCTGAGCTCCAGCTTGCCGCTGCGCTCGACAAAGATCTGATGCGGGCCGTTGACGAGAATATCGCTGACCGTTTCATCCTGCAGCAGCGCTTCCAGAGGCCCGAGGCCGGTGACCTCGTCATAAAGCTCCTTGTTGAGCTGCTGCCGGTCCTCGCGGTTCAGCACGATGCTTTTCTCGGCCAGGATCTCGGTTGCAATCGAGCCAATCTCGGAACGCAGTTCCGCCTCGCCGGCACGCTCCAGGGCTGCGAGGTTCAGGTTCTCCAGAAGCTCCCGGTGCAGCTGGATCTTGATTTCACCCAGGCGCTCCTTGCGCTTGCGTTCTTTGTCCATCGGCTGCGCTTCGGCGGCTTTGCGCTGTACCGGCCGCCGCAAGGAGGCCGCAGGCGCGGCCGCAGGCGATGCCGCGGCTGGTTCCGGTGCCGGTGCTGCCGGTTTCGCAGCCTGCTTCTTGTATTTGGAAAACATCAACTCACCCCCAGTTCAAACCGCTCAGGCGGCTTCGGCTTCACTTCGGCCCAACTCGTGCAGCGAGGCTGCCAGCTTGGCGATTTCCTTGCGCAAGGGATTCTTCGCCGCCGAAACGGCCAACGGCAGCCCGTGATCGCAGCTCTGCAGGACCTGCTTGCCGCCGTCAGGCAGTTGCAGGTCGATCGAGATGCTGAGGCTTTCCGCCATCCGCTTGACCCGGCTTTTGCCGGTGAGATCGGTAAATTTCGGTGCCCGGTTCAAGGCAAAGCGCAGTTTTTCGAAGGGCAGGTCTTCGGACTGCAGCGCTCGCTTCATACGCAATGCGTTCTGGGCCGAACGCATATCCAGCTCGATCATCGCAAAATATACATGCGCGGTGCTCAAAACGGTTTCGGTCCATTGCACCAGCGTGTGCGGCATGTCGATGACAACAAAGTCAAAGTGGCTGCGCGCCATTTCGATCACCCGGGCGATATCCTCGGGCGACAGCAAGTCCAGCGGCACCATTTCGGAAGGCGCAGTCAGAACCTGCAGTTTTTCCTGGAACGGCAGCAGCGCCTGGCCGAACAAATCGGCGTCCATGCTTTCGGTCTCACTGAGCATTTCCATGACCACTTCGCGGCGGGGCAGGTCAAGGTAGGTGGAGACCGAGCCGCTCTGCAGGTCGAAGTCCAGCAGGCAGACGCTGGGTTCTTCATGCTCGCTGAGCGCGGCCAGTTCCCAGGCCAGGTTGACCGCCATGGTGGTGGAACCGGTGCCGCCGGCAAGGCCGTGGCAGACAATCACGGCGCCCTCGCGCTGGCTGCCGGTCTGCAGCTGATGCGGGTTTGGTGCCACCTCCGGCTCCGGCGCTTGCAGCCGCTCGATGGCCGCCTGCAATTCCTGTTCAGGAAGCGGGTAGGGGACAAACTCGTCTGCGCCTTGGCGCAGCAGCGTGTGCAGGGCTGCCGGGGTTACGTCCTCGGCGATCAGAATGACCTTGATGCCGCGCGCTTTGGCCTGAGTGATAATCTCGCCCATCAGCGGCAGATCGCCCTCGTCTGCGCTGTCAATGGCAAGGGCGACGAACTGCAACGGCTCCGCTTCGGTCTGGCCGAAGAAGGCCAGAGCTTCGGTGAAGCCCAAGTCTCCCCAGGCTTCGCCCAGAGAGGCTTCCATATCCTCGATCAGAAGGTCGAAATTCTGCACGTCGCGGCTGATCGTGCAGGCAACAATCGCAGGTATCTCTGTTTGCGGCATTCCGCTGCTCATCGCCATCATCCTTGTTCACATGGGCGAACCGGGACTTGGGCACAGTCCGCCTCTTGGAAACAATGTCGATGGCAATCTGGGCGATATTGGGGCCAAAAAGCCCCAAATATAGGGAATTGTTAACTCCTTGGCGGCGCCCGGCCGCGGAAGTTGTTACTCCAGTGAGCGTTCCAGAGACTTCTGCTCGGTCAGCGTGGTTGCCGGAACTGCGCTCTCCAGGTACTCGCGGTAGACGATCTGGGCGTATTTGCCGTCCAGGGGCGCACCGCGGCGCTTCAGGAAGCCGCTGACCTCGGTCACGGTCCGGCGGTTGCGGCGTTCACGCTCCGGCGTCGGAATCAGCGGCTGGGTCTCGCCGTGGGAGACTACGGCTTCCAGCCTGCTGCGGCTGATGCCGCGTGAAACCAGATAGTTGACGGCCGCACGGGCCCGGCGCAGGCCAAGCGACTTGTTGTAAGCATTGCTGCCCACCGCGTCGGTATGGCCGAAGACGCGGAACCGCACTTCGGGGAATTGCTTGATCCAATGGGCCTGGCGGTCCAGCACCCCGCGGGCCTCGGCATCCAGCCTGGAACTGTCAAAGTCGAAGTTGATTGTGTTGGGCACTTCCTTGGCGAACCGGCTGGCCAGCTGAATGGCATAGCTGCGCTCGCCGCTCATGACTGCTGCGTTGTTCAGCGTTGACTCACCGAAAGTTCCCTTGCGGTTCAGTTCGCGCCCGGCTTCCCTCTCACAGGCAGCGGTCGCCAGGATAAGGCCGAGAATTGCAGCGGTTCTGATCATCGGTGCCACTCCTTATCAGTCCAGCACGTAGCCGTATGAGCCGTTGAAGTCCTGCTTGGCTACTTCGGCGGCCGGACCGTTCTTTGTGCGGGTGGTGCGCCCGAACAGGAACAGGTCCTTTTCGCTCGGCGGCGCAACCCGGTCGGTCGGCAGGGTCAGCGCCTCGCCGCGGGTCGGGGTGACCAGATGGGCGCTGACGATGATCACCAATTCGGTCTGCTCGCGCTGGTAATCGGCGCTGCGGAACAAGGCGCCCAGCACCGGCACGTCGCCGATCCATGGAAGCTGCGCCGAGTTGTCCAGGAATTCGTCGCGGATCAGCCCGGCAATGGCAAAGCTTTCGCCGTCACGCAGTTCCACCGTGGTGGAGGTCTCGCGGCGGGAGAAGGCATCAATGGTGAAGTTGTCCAATGTCAGCGAGTTGGACGGATCGATTGCAGAGACTGCGGCGTTCAGTTCCAGATTGATCAGGTCGCCATCGACGACGCGGGGAATGAAGTTCAACTCGATGCCGAAGGGTTTGAATTCAATGGTGATCAGACCGTCCTGCTGCGCCACTGGCACAGGGTATTCGCCGCCGGCCAGGAACTTTGCCTCCTGCCCCGACAGGGCAGACAGGTTGGGTTCAGCCAGGGTGCGGACAACCCCTTTCTGTTCCAGGGCTTCCAAAAGCAGGCTGACCTGGACCGAGCCAGCGTTGAAACCGAACAGGAAGGCGCCTGTGTTGTCGTTTGCGGCAGGGATGTTGCCGGCCAGCGAGTTGGCCAGCGCCCCGGAGGTGTTCAAGGTGTTGTAGCCGCCGGTCCGGCCATTGCCTGTGCCGCCGTTGAACCCCAGCGAGGCGCTCAGCGATTTCGAGACCGAGCGCTGCATTTCGGCAAAGCGGACCTTGAGCATCACCTGCTGCACGCCGCCCACTGACATCAGGTTGCTGACCCGTTCCGGAGCATAGCGCTCGGCCAGGTCAAGCGCCCGTTGCAGCCGCGCCGAACTCGACACGGTGCCGGACAGCACGATGCCGTCGTTGGCGGTGCGAACCTCGATCTTCTCATTGGGCAGGATCTGACGCAGCCGCTGCTTGAACTCGGTCACATCCGCAGCAACCCGAACGTCCACATTGGTGATCAGACGGCCGGAGCCGTCCAGCAGGGTCAGCGTCGTCAGGCCGGGCGATTTGCCCAGCACATAAATGGTGCGGTCGGACAGCGAAGAGATATCTGCGATACTGGGATTGGCGATGCTGAGCTCCGCAAAGGGCGTTTCGCTTTCCACCACCACCGCGCGGTTCATCGGCACGTCCAGCGTCGCCGCCGTGCCTTTTTTCACTACCCGCAAGGATTGCGCCGATGCCCCATCCGCCTGGGGCATGCCAACAAGCGATAGCCCCATCAGGGCCGCCGCCACGAACCTTCTAATTGCCATGTGACCTGCCTTTCCGATCACGCCTCAAAATCCGGGTCTTTTTGCCCGCTCTTTTGTGCACTGTGCTGCAGAACCCGAATTATTGCAAGAATCAATGGCTTCGGCGGCTTTCCTAAGCGCCGGCCATTGTGGGGCAAGGGCAACAGAGCAGTCAGCCGCCCTTCCAGAGGAAGCGCGGCTGAACCAGGTAACGGCTTGCGTGGAAATGGAATTCCTAGTTGGAGCAAGGGATCGGGATCTCCACAACCTCCGCGCCGCGGCGGGTGCGGATGGTGCAGACTTTCTCCTTCTCGACTTCCTGCGGCGTTTCCAGCGCACCCAGGCCAAGCAGTTTACGCTGATCGACCTCGACCACCGAAGCGATGGTATTGTCACCGGCGCCAACCAGGGCGAGCGTCAGCCGCCCGGTGGTCTGGGCTTGGGCCAGGGCGGCGACCTGTTCAGGGTGGGCTGCAACGGTGACGGTGCGCGCAATGATGGCTTCGCTGATATCACCGCCGGCGCTCTGATCGACGGCAACCAGCTCAACATTGGTCTGGATCAGCCGGGTGACTTCTCCGCGGGCGCCGCCGGCCCCTGGCATACTTCCGGTCCAGTAGACATCCACTTTGTCGCCGGGACGCAGAAAGCCCGAAACGCCTGAGGAGACATCAACCTTGATTGCAAAGGCGCGCATGCCGGGCTGCAGCCGCGAGGTGATGCCGGCATCCTGGCCGGGGTTGGTGACCTTGACGGCCATCACCGCTTCGTCTTTTTCCATGGCGCGCAAAACCACCCGCAGCTCGTCGCCGGCCTGCGGCGGGAATAGCGTTTCCAGGGGGGTAAAGGCGCCTTCCGGAATGGCATTTTCCGGCCAGCGCACGGCGCGCACCGAGTCTTGGGTCAGCCGTTCGCCGTACTTCAGGGCCTTTGTGGCAACAAAGACATCTACCGTCGGAACAGCTTCGGCACGGGCTGCGCGCTCGCGTGCCAGTTCGTTCTGATAGGCTGAAATGTAGTTTTTTGCCATCATGACGGCGCCGCCGGCGAGGGCGACACCGACAATCAGCACAAGTCCGAAAACTGCACGCATTGTGTTACCTCTCATCAACTCGAGCCGGAGCTCCGCAAGCGGAACCGGCTGCTGGATATTTCAAACTTCTGCGGAAACGCGGGCTTTCTGCCTGCTTTAGCTAAAGGACCAGTTGGCCATATAAGTGCTGAGCGCCTCGGCCAGGCCAAGGGTGCCGTCCTCCATTGCTGAAGCAATCAGCACAGCCATTCCAACGATAGCAGCAGTCAGAACCACCCAGTCGACGGTTACTGCACCGTCATCACCCGCAAGAAAGAATCTTAGCTTTTTCACGTTCGGAACCTCTCTGCGTGTAACAGGGAACCAGGGTAAAGGCGGCGCCAGACAGAACTGCCGCCGCCGATCTCAAACCGTAACTTAGGACGGTGCTTGAGTGCCCAAGTAGGAACCGGTCGCGGTGGTCAGATCCGATGCGCCGTCTTCGATGGCGGTGTAGACAACGCCGGCCAGTGCGGCCACGGCTGCGGTCAGCACAACCCAGTCAACAGTCACGGCGCCGGATTCGTCTTTGCGGAAGTTTTTGAAGAATTTGATCATGGTAGGTCCCTCCAAAGGATTTCTGAATGTCTGATCAACCCTGCCGGTGCGTCTGGCCCGCTCTCTCTCATTGGGCCTCCCCGTCAGGTGATGAGTTTATTAAGCTTTGTGAATGGGGCGTTAATTGGGCGCAATCCTGTGTTTTCCGCCTAAAAGTGAAGAAATTCGAAAGATTCATCTACTGCATTGAAAGAAATAAGTTTTCGAAGGGGTGGCTGCCCATCGGGCAGGAGTCGCCGCTGCAATGGACAGCAGAATACATCCGGGCAGGACTGAAGCGAAAATCCGTGCGAGCTTGACGCGGAATAAATGAAGGCCGCCCTGCAAGCAGGGCGGCCGACAATAACGTAACTTTGGTTTCAAACCAGGCTTAGGACGGTGCTTGAGTGCCCAGGTAGGAACCGGTCGCGGTGGTCAGATCCGATGCGCCGTCTTCGATGGCGGTGTAGACAACGCCGGCCAGCGCGGCAACGGCTGCGGTCAGCACAACCCAGTCAACAGTCACGGCGCCGGATTCGTCTTTGCGGAAGTTCTTGAAGAATTTGATCATGGTTGGTCCCTCCAAAGGATCTCAGAATTTGCGTTATCCCGCCATCTCGCCAGGGTCTGCTCTCTCACCTGCTCGACCACTGTCCGGCTTGGATGAGTACATATAGCCAGCGCAGCGTGGCAGGATTTGGGCTGAAAGCCGGAAAATGCTGCCCAATTTTTACTTTTTGGCAAGGAGTTCGCTAAGCTAATGATTTTCAAGAGTTAATTTTTTATTACTGTGGAGGGTGCCGTGGTAATTTAGCGCCAGAAGGGGGCAAATATGGCAATCACGCCAGATTCTAGGGCGGAACTTCTGGCATTTGCACGCCAATTTCCCAAGTCTGGATCAGACAGAAACAACCGGCAGGCTGAGCAATGATCTTCCGCACCGCAGTATTGGCGCTGGCAGCATGCGCCATGCCACTGGCTGCTTTGGGGCAGGAGGCCCAGCCCAAACCCTTTCCCCAGTTCGAGGCCAAGCGGATAAAGCCGCCTGAACCGGGAACTGGCAGGCGCATCACTGTGCAGATCGAACCCGAGCCGGAGGTTGAAACGCAGTCAGCGCAGCAGCCCGATGGTCCCGCGGAGGAAACCGACGGTGCCCGCTCCGCCGGGCGTTACGGCTGGTTCTGGGACGAGGTTGCCCCCGGGCTCGAGGCTTCCGGGCCTGGCCGGCTGGAAGGAGCGCTGCAGGCGCTGGCCGGCGCCAAGGGTCTTGCTGCGCCCCGGCTGCAGGTGATGCAGGACATCGCCCAGGAACGCGGTGTTCAGATCCTGACCGAAAGCGCAGGCACCAAGGTCTCGCCCGCGCTGGTGCTGGCAGTGATTGCGGTGGAATCCGCGGGTAAGGCAGATGCCATCAGCTCTGCGGGGGCGCAGGGGCTGATGCAGCTGATGCCCGATACTGCTGCCCGCTTCGGAGTGAACGATGCTCTGGAAGCGCGGCAGAACATTGCGGGCGGCATTCAGTATCTCGACTGGCTTATGGGAGAGTTCAGTGGCGACCCCATACTGGTTCTGGCCGGCTATAACGCGGGCGAAGGGGCAGTGCGCTCGCATCAAGGGGTGCCGCCCTTTGCCGAAACGCGTGACTACGTGCCCAAGGTCTTGGCCGCCTATCAGGTGGCTCGAGGCCTGTGCCTGACACCGCCTGAGCTTATCTCGGACGGCTGCGTCTTCCGTGTGCTAAATTAACCGGCTTTGCTGGCGTGGCCGTTGCTCAACCAGCGGCCTGCGAAACAGCTATTCAAGAACTGTCTGAGCTTTAGCTGTCGTCGCCGTTCGGAAGAAGTGCGGGTTGCGTGGCGCAGCCATTTCATGATGCCGCGGTCTTTTTGGGCCGAGGGGCAAGTGCTGGCTGCTCCAGTGCTATCTGCCTTCGAGAAAAGGCTGAGGACCGTTTTTGCGGCAGATGTGAAGTTTTTGACTGGCTGGCCGAATGATTTTCTTGACTTTATTTACCGATCAGTTCACTTTCGAGTGGTTTACAGATCAGTACACTCTTGTTGCCGTAAAGGAGACCGCCATGAGGCGCCTTTTCAAGCCGATGAATTTACCATTTGGTCCAGTAATTCTCGCAGTTGGAATAGCTACTGCTTTGTCTTTGCCCGCGGAAGGCGTTCAGCCGGTCCTCCCAGGTGAGATTTGCGAAGCTGGCTATGGCACGGGTGGACGAGCATGAAACGGGACATACTAATGGCATCAGTTGCGGCCATTGTTGCCGGGGTGGTCTTATTGCCGGTGACGCTGCCGCGTGCTCACGGCGAAGCATCAGCTAGCCAGGCTCAATCCTACAACTTGCGCTGATGATACGTCCAGAACAGTCTCCGGGAAAACAACAGCCGCCACCGTACGAGTGCAGCGGAGCCCGGGAGATACATTATCTAAAGTCAATGGTGTGAAGTCAGCCGACAATGGCAGCTTGTGTCGCGGAGCGCAGTCTGTCTTCGCTGACACCGCCCAAGCTGATCTCGTACTGCTGTGCCTCCCAGGTAATGAAGTAAGTGCGGCCTCTCCCAGGCAACGCACTGATTAACCCTTAATTTTCGATAAATTTGCACTCCCCTGTCCGGTTGGTGTCTATGCTGCCCGAGGAAGTTGATTCCAGGCCTGCATTCTCAGGTCTTACGGATATTGGAGACAGGAATTGGATTTAGGATTTGATCCGGCGGCCGTTGCCGTGGGCGCGCAAGGGGTCAGCAACAAGCTCATGCTGATCGGCTTTATCGCTTTTGTCGGCTTTTTCGGGCGGATGGTATTTGTTGCTTTCGCACCGGGCATCTCCAAAGCGAACCCTTTCAGGGGGGTCTCAGGCCCCGGCTTAATCCTGCTGGCGGCAGCCCTGTTTGCCGGCGCGCTTTACATCTCGGGCAAGCAGACCAAGGCCATGGTTCTGTTTAACCGGCATCTGGTGGATCCGGTCATCGTCACCTTGCTCGGGCGGGACAGCTGCGATCCGGCTGATGGCAGCTATTGTGTTGTGGTGTTCGAAGAGGGCAGCGAGAAAATCGTCAACTGGTACGATAAGCGGGTCTATATGTGGGAAATCGTCAACCCGCCCGAAGGGGCGGTTTGGCACACGCTTCGGCCCCGTGCCCGGCCAATTGCCGCCGCCGGGGTCTGATCTCCGCAACGCACCAAGTAAACCGCATAGGAAAGGCCCGCCGGTTTTCCCGGCGGGCCCTTTTCGCAGTTCTTCAGGGAAGGCTCAGCCGACGATGGCAGCTTGTGTCGCGGCGCGCAATTCGTCCTCGCTGACGCCGTCGGCCAGCTCGACGATTTTCAGACCGCCGTCGACCACGTCCAGCACGCCAAGGTTGGTGATGATCCGGTCCACCACGCCCTTGCCGGTCAGCGGCAGGGTGCATTCCTTCAGCACCTTGCTGTCGCCGTGCTTGTTGGTGTGGTCCATCACCACCACCACACGGCCAACCCCCGCGACCAGGTCCATGGCGCCGCCCATGCCTTTGACCAGCTTGCCCGGGATCATCCAGTTCGCCAGGTCGCCGTTTTCGGCCACTTCCATAGCACCCAGGATTGCCATGGCAATCTTGCCGCCGCGGATCATTGCAAACGACTGCGCCGAGTCAAAATAGGCGGTCTGCGGCAGTTCGGTGATGGTCTGCTTGCCTGCGTTGATCAGGTCGGGGTCTTCTTCGCCCTCATAGGGGAAGGGGCCCATGCCCAGCATGCCGTTCTCCGACTGCAGGGTCACTTCCACACCTTCGGGTATGTAGTTCGAGACCAGCGTCGGGATACCGATGCCAAGGTTCACATACCAGCCGTCCTGCAGCTCCTGCGCGGCCCGTGCCGCCATCTGATTGCGGTCCCAAGGCATTATGCTTGCTCCTTCTGACGGACGGTGCGCTGTTCAATGCGTTTCTCGTGATCGCCCTGGATCAGGCGGTTCACATAGATGCCGGGCAGGTGGATCGAGTCGGGATCCAGCGAGCCGGTTGGCACGATCTCTTCCACTTCCGCCACGCAGATTTTGCCGCAGGTGGCGGCCGGCGCGTTGAAGTTGCGCGCGGTCTTGCGGAAAACCAGGTTGCCGGTTTCATCGGCTTTCCAGGCTTTCACGATGGAGAGATCGGCAAAGATGCCTTCTTCCATGATGTAGTCTTCCATCGCGCCGTCCGCACCGGTGGGGAACTGCTTTTCCATCTTGCCCTCGGCAATCACGGTGCCGACGCCGGTCTTGGTGAAGAAGCCGGGAATGCCCGCGCCGCCGGCGCGCATGCGCTCGGCCAGGGTGCCCTGCGGGTTGAACTCCAGCTCCAGCTCGCCGCTCAGGTACTGGCGCATGAATTCTGCGTTCTCGCCCACATAGGAAGAGATCATCTTCTTCACCTGCCGGGTCTGCAGCAGGATGCCGATGCCGAAATCATCGACGCCCGCGTTGTTGGAGGCAAAGGTCAGGTCCTTGGTGCCTGCGTCCTTGATTGCCTGCAGCAGAAGCTCGGGAATGCCGCAGAGGCCAAAGCCGCCCGCGGCGATGAACATGCCGTCGTGAAGCAGCCCGTCGAGTGCCTCAGCGGCGCTGGAATATACCTTTTTCATGGAGATCTCCCATTATGCCGGTTGCAGGATTTCTGGCCTCCGGGTGGGGGAGAGTCAATGAATACGGAGGCGGGCAGGTATTTCTACTGAGGGCGGGAAATGGGAGCAGCTCCCGCGCCTTCCCGGCAGACTGGCCTGCGGCAAGTCTGCCATCTGGCTTGGGCGTGGCACCGCTGCACGGTGCGGAAGGTTCAGCTGAGAAGCGCTGCAAGGGCAAGCCTGCCCTTGCAGGGCGTGTGGCAGTGTTACATTGTTCCGCAACGCATCAAGGGCAAGCCGCTGACGCGGCGGCTGCGCCGCCCTTGACCCGCAGCGAAACGGTATAGGCCTGAGGTTGCGCCGCGTCAGCGGCGCCACGCCCAATGGAGAGGGTGCATGCAATGCGCCCGGGAGCGGGCGGGAGTGTGCCCGCCGCGGCTGGGCAGACGGTCAGCTCTTTGCGGCTGCCTTTTTCTTCGGCGCGGCTTTCTTCTTGGTGCCTTTCTTGGCGGATTTCTCCGCGATCAGCTGCACCGCCATCTCCATGGTCACGTCTTTGGGTTCCACGTCCTTGGGCAGGGTGGCGTTCACCTTCTCCCATTTGACATAGGGCCCGTAGCGCCCGTCCAGAATGTTCACTGCGCCGCCGTTCTTAGGATGCTCTCCCAGCTCCTTCAGCGGCTTTGCTGCCGCCCGGCTGCCGCGGCGACCGGGATTGGCGCGTTTCTCGGCCAGCATCTCCACAGCCCGGTTCATGCCGATTTCGAAGACGTCCAAGGTCTCCTTGAGGTTCACATAAACGGGCTTTTCCTCGTCCGGCAGCTGGTGTGCGATATAGGGGCCGAACCGGCCCAGGTTGGACTGGATCGCACCGCCGTCCGGGTGCTGGCCGATTTCGCGCGGCAGAGTCAGAAGAGTCAGAGCCTGCTCCAGGGTGATCTCATTGGGACCCCAGCCGGGCAGGAAATCCTTGCCCTGCTTGGGCAGCGAAGAGCGCGGCGGCTTCTTGTTCTCAGGCGTGGCTTCACCGCGCTGCACATAAGGTCCGAAGCGTCCGGATTTCAGATGAATCTCGTCACCGCTGTCCTCGCCGAGGATGCGCTCATAGCCTTCCGCGCCCTCGCCGGAAATCGGACGGGTGTAGTTGCATTCCGGATAGTTGCCGCAGCCGACAAAGCCGCCGGTGCGCGAGGTTTTAAGGTGCAGCTGGCCGGCACCGCATTTCGGGCAGGTGCGCGGGTCCGTGCCGTCTTCGCGCGGCGGATAAAGCTGCGGCGCCAGCGCATCGTCCAGCACATCCAGCACCTCTGTGATCCGCAGTTCGGAGGTTTCTGAAATCGCAGCCGAAAAATCGCGCCAGAACTTGCCCAAGAGGTCTTTGTAATTGTGGTCGCCCGCGCTCACGTCATCGAGTTCTTCCTCAAGGTTCGCGGTGAACTCATAGCCCACGTATTTGCGGAAGAAATTGAGCAGGAAGATGGTGACGATCCGGCCTTTGTCCTCGGGGAACAGGCGGTTCTTTTCCTTGCGGACGTATTCACGGTCCTGGATGGTGGTGATCACGCTGGCATAGGTCGAGGGGCGTCCGATGCCCAGCTCTTCCATCCGCTTGACCAGCGTTGCTTCGGTATAGCGGGGCGGCGGCTGAGTGTGGTGCTGCAGTGCCAGAACGGCGCCGTCGTCCGAAAGAACCGAAGCGTCTTTGCCGGCCTTCTCGGCCTGCGCCGCCAGCGAGGAAGCAAATTTCAGCGCTTCGCCTTGCATGATCTGAGGCAAGCGCTTGTCGTCCTCGTCCGCCACGTCATCGCGGCCTTCTTCATAGACCCGCATGAAGCCGTCGAACAGCACCACCTGACCGGTGGCGCGCAGCACCACCTGGCGGTCCTCAGAACCCACGTCCACAGTGGTGCGCTCCAGCCGGGCGCCTTCCATCTGGCACGACAGGGTGCGCTTCCAGATCAGGTCATAAAGCTTGCGCTGATCGTCGTCGGTGACCTTCAAAGCCTTGGCATCCCGGCTCATATCCGTCGGGCGGATACATTCGTGGGCTTCCTGCGCGTTCTTGGCCTTATTCTTGTAGATCCGTGGGGAGGACGGCACGTATTCGGCGCCATAGCGCTTTTCAATCTCGGCGCGGGCCTCCTGCACGGCCTCCGGCGCCATATCGATGCCGTCGGTCCGCATATAGGTGATGTAGCCTGCCTCATAGAGCCGCTGCGCTGCGTTCATGGTCTGGCGCGCACCCATGCCGAATTTTCGGCTGGCTTCCTGCTGCAGGGTCGAGGTCATGAAGGGGGCCGAAGGATTGCGGGCCGCGGGCTTTGCTTCAACCGACAGTACTGACAGGCTGCGTGAGGTCACGGCCTGGACAGCCAGTTCCGCTGCAGTGGAGTTCTTCAGCCCGTACTTGTCCAGCTTCTCTCCGCCAAGCACCGTCAACCGCGCTTCGAACTCCTGGCCGCGCGGTGTAGCCAGCTGCGCGCGCACCGACCAGTATTCCAGCGGGTTGAAGGCTTCGATCTCCATCTCGCGTTCGACAATCAGCCGCAGACAGACGGACTGCACCCGGCCCGCCGAGCGCGCGCCTGGCAGCTTGCGCCAAAGAACCGGCGACAGGTTGAAGCCGACCAGGTAGTCGAGGGCGCGGCGTGCCAGATAAGCTTCGACCAGCGGCATGTCGACCTGGCGCGGGTTGTTCATCGCCTCGGTCACGGCTTCCTTGGTGATCGCGTTGAAGGTCACGCGGCTCACGGGCGTGTCCTTCTTGATCGAGCGCCGCTTGGTCAGCGCTTCCTGCAGATGCCAGCTGATCGCCTCGCCCTCGCGGTCGGGGTCGGTGGCGAGAATCAGCGCATTGTCCTCTTTCAGCGCGTCGGCGATGGCCTTCACATGCTTGCGGGAATCATTGCCGACTTCCCAGGTCATGCCGAATTCGTTGTCTGGATCGACCGAGCCATCCTTGGCCGGCAGGTCGCGCACATGCCCATAAGACGCCAGAACCGTATAGCCGGAGCCAAGATATTTATTGATTGTTTTGGCTTTGGCCGGGGATTCGACAACAACAACTGGCATAAATTCTGATACCTCTTCGGACCGCTTCTGCGGGTTCTATGGCGGGGCAAGATGTGGGGCGCAAGGGGGGATTGTCAATCCGGGCGTAATCGACGCGGCGGAAAACAGGGGGTCTGCGGTGCTGTCACGGAGGCCCTCTGCATTGCACAGCGGGCCGCGCGGCTGCGCATTTTAATCGGGGCAAGCAAGGCGGGATCAGTCCTCATCTTCGGGAAAGGCCTTGGCCAGCAGCCCGCCAGGCTGGCGGCGGATGGCCCCCTCCAGTTCCAGATCGGTCAGAACCGGGGCCAGGTCCTGCGGCGGCAGGGACAGATCCCGCAGCAGTTCAGTCTCCGGGGTCGGCGAAGGGCCCAGCCGTTCAAGGATCTGCTGATGCAGGGCATGGGTTGCGGCCAGGCCGCGGCGCTGCGGCGGCGGGGGAGGCAATTCTGCCAGCGCCTGCTGGAGGTTTCGGGCCGGGGCAGAGGCGGGTGCATCCTGCAGCTCGTGCGGCGGCAGAGCCTCCAGCACATCAGCGCCGTCGCGGATCAGCACCGCGCCATCGCGGATCAGCCGGTTACAGCCTGAACTGC
>JBFOLS010000401.1:0-7383 GCA_040830225.1 Leisingera sp. | reverse complement strand
ATGCTGCGCATCGAAAGTCCGCCGATGGCGGATTATTTTGAAAGCTACATGGCGATGCACCCGCACATCCTTGTGCGCTTCGGCCGCTGGGAGGAAGCCAAGGCGCTGGAGTTGCCCAAGGACCCGAATCTATTCTGCACCCTCACTGTCAACACCCATTACGCCCGTGCCATTGCCTTTGCCGCCACCGGTCAGGTGGCCGAGGCTAAAGCAGAAGAACAGCTGTTCCTGGCCGCCAAGGCCAAAGTTCCTGAAACCCGGTTGCTCCACAACAACCGTGTTGTGGACCTACTTGAAATCGCGACGGAAATGCTGCGCGGGGAGATCGAATACCGCAAAGGCAGCTATGATGCAGCATTTGCCCATCTGCGCCGCTCAGCGGAGCTGGACGACAACCTGCCTTATGACGAGCCCTGGGGCTGGATGCAGCCCACCCGCCACGCACTGGGGGCACTGCTGTTCGAACAAGGCCGCACTGACGAAGCCGAGGCCGTCTACCGGGCCGATTTGGGCTTGGATGACTCCCTGCCGCGCGCCTCTGTGCATCCCGACAACATCTGGAGCCTGAAGGGCCTCCACGATTGCCTGAAAACCCGCGGTGAAACCGTTGAAATCAAGCATATAAAACAGAAACTCGATCTTGCCCTTGCCCGCGCCGACCGAGCTGTGGGCGCGTCCTGCTTTTGCGCTCAAGCAGCGATGATACCGGACGGCTGCTGCAGCTGAACGGGTTATTGAGGCGGAATTGGCCAAGGAATCACGCGTTTCCTTGGCGCCCGGATCAGGCCTTGGCCTTCTTCTTCTCCGCCACGACCTTCTCTGCCAGATCACGGGCTATGGCAAAGGCACCCTTGATCTTGTCGCTGTCCTTCTTCCAGTCGCGGCGCACGACGATCTTGTTGTCCTTCACCTTGGCCAGCCCGTTCTGGCCTTGGATGAATTCCACCAGCCCCTGCGGCGAGGCGAATTTGTCGTTGTGGAACTGGATTGTCGCCCCCTTAGGGCCCCCATCCATCTTGGCAATTCCGGCCCGCTTGCACATCGCCTTGATACGGACCACCAGCATCAGGGTGTTCACTTCTTTAGGCAGCTTTCCGAAACGGTCAATCAGTTCGGCGGCAAAACCTTCCAGCTCCACCTTGGTCGAGAGCGACGACAGGCGGCGGTAGAGGCCCAGCCGCACATCCAGATCCGGCACATAGTCCTCAGGGATCAGAACCGGCACGCCCAGATTGATCTGCGGCGCCCATTGCTCGTCGGCATCGGAGAGCCCCTCCATCTCGCCTGCCTTGATCTTGGCAATCGCCTCCTCCAGCATCGACTGGTAAAGCTCATAGCCCACGTCGCGCATCTGGCCGGACTGTTCCTCACCCAGAAGGTTGCCGGCGCCACGGATATCAAGGTCTTGCGAGGCCAAGGTAAAGCCGGCCCCAAGCGTGTCGAGCGATCCCAGTACCCGCAGGCGCTTCTCTGCCGCTGGCGTCAGCCGCTTGCGCGGTTTGGTGGTGAGATATGCATAAGCACGGGTTTTCGAGCGCCCCACCCGGCCCCGGATCTGGTAGAGCTGCGAGAGGCCGAACATGTCTGCGCGGTGCACCACCATCGTGTTGGCGGTTGGAATATCGAGACCGCTTTCCACGATCGTCGTCGCCAGCAGCACATCGTATTTACCGTCGTAGAAGGCGTTCATCCGGTCATCCAGTTCACCCGCCGCCATCTGCCCGTGCGCCACCACATAGGTGAGCTCGGGCAGCTGAGCTTTCAGGAACTCCTCAATTTCCGGCAGGTCGGTGATCCGCGGCACCACATAGAAGCTCTGGCCGCCGCGGTAATGCTCTCGCAGCAGCGCCTCGCGGATGGTCATGCTGTCGAACTCGCTCACGTAGGTGCGGATCGCCAGCCGGTCCACCGGCGGGGTGCCGATGATCGACAGATCCCGTACTCCGGTCAGCGACAGCTGCAGCGTACGCGGGATCGGCGTCGCGGTGAGAGTGAGCACATGAATGTCGCTGCGCAGCTGTTTCAGGCGTTCCTTGTGGGCCACTCCAAAATGCTGCTCCTCGTCAATAATCAGCAGGCCCAGGTTCTGGAACCTGATGTTCTTGGCCAGCACCGCGTGTGTGCCGACGACGATATCAACGGTACCCTTGGCCAGCCCCTCGCGCGTCTGGCTAGCCTCCTTCGAACTAACAAAACGCGACAACTGCCTGACCTGCAGGGGAAAACCACGGAACCGCTCGGCAAATGAGGCCGCATGCTGGCGCGCCAGCAGCGTGGTCGGGGCGACCACAGCAACCTGCAGCCCGGACATGGCAGCGACAAAGGCCGCACGCATCGCCACCTCGGTCTTGCCAAAGCCCACGTCACCGCAGATCAGCCGGTCCATCGGCAGACCCGAGTGCAGATCCTCCATCACATCCTCGATGGAGCGCAGCTGATCGTCGGTCTCTTGGTAGGGGAAGCGTGCCGAGAACTCCTCCCAGGCATGCGGCGGCGGGTCCATCACCGGCGCCTTGCGCAGGGCGCGCTCGGCGGCAATGCGGATCAGCTTGTCCGCCATCTCGCGGATGCGTTCCTTGAGCTTGGCCTTCTTGGCCTGCCAGGCGCCGCCGCCCAAGCGGTCCAAGAGCCCTTCGTCATGGCCGTACTTGGACAAAAGCTCGATATTCTCGACCGGCAAATATAGCTTCGCCGCCTCGGCGTACTCCAGCAGAATGCATTCATGCGCGGCACCGGCTGCGGTCACCACTTCCAACCCTTTGAAGCGGCCGATGCCATGGTCTACATGCACCACCAAGTCGCCGGGGCTGAGCGACTGGGTCTCGGTCAGGAAGTTCTCCGCCTTGCGCCGTTTCTTCGGCGCCCGGATCAGCCGATCGCCCAGCACGTCCTGTTCCGAGATCACCGTCATGTCCGGTGCCTCGAAGCCGTGCTCCAGCGCCCAAACGGCCAGATGCAGGCCGGACTTACCGATGCGGGTGCCATCCATCACCGGGATTGCTTCGGCCAGGCCTTCGTCCTCGATCAGCCCCGACAAGCGCTCCCGCGCGCCTTCGGAATAAGAGGCGATCAGAACCGGTCCCTCTTGCATCCGCGCCTTAATATGCGCAGCCAAAGAACCGAAAAGACTGATATTTTCCTGCTGTCGTTCGGGTGCAAAGTTGCGTCCGATCCGCCCGCCCGCATCCACCGTGCCGGGGCCTGAGGCCTGCGGCAACGGATGCAACTGCACCACACGATGCTCGGCGGTTGCGGCCTCCCAGGCCGTATCATCGAGATACAACAGGCCCGGCGGTGTCGGTTTGTAGATCGTATCAATCCGCCCCTTCTGCTCCATCGCGTGCTTCCGGGTCTCGTACTGGTCCTCGATGGTGTCCCAACGCGCCAGCCGGGCCGGTGTCACCTGATCGTCCAGAGTCACCGTCGCTTCCGGCAGGTAGTCAAACAGGGTTTCCAGCTTTTCATGGAAGAAGGGCAGCCAGTGTTCAATCCCCTGATGCTTGCGGCCTGCACTGACCGCCTCATACAGCGGGTCGTCGGTGCCGGCCGCACCGAACTCAATCCGGTAGTTCTGGCGGAAGCGTGTGATGGCGGCCTCGTCCAGGATCACCTCCGACACCGGCGCCAGTTCCACAATCTCCAGCTTTTCGGTGGTGCGCTGGGACACAGGGTCGAACCGGCGCGCGCCATCCAGCACGTCGCCGAACAGGTCCAGCCGCACCGGGCCGCTTTCACCCGGCGGGAAGATATCGATAATGCCGCCGCGGACGGCATAGTCGCCAGGTTCCATCACCGTCGGGCTTTGAGTAAATCCCATACGCACTAGGAACTTGCGCAGTGCGTCTTCATCCACTTGGTAGCCGACCCGGGCGGTAAAGGCCGCTTCGCGCAGAATCTCACGGGCAGGCAACCGCTGCGCAGCAGCATTGAGCGTAGTCAGCAGAATAAATTGCTTGGGCATCTGATGCACAAGCGCTGCCAGCGTCGCCATTCGCGCAGCAGAAATATCCGCATTGGGCGACACCCGGTCATAGGGAAGGCAATCCCAGCCTGGAAAGACAAATACCGGCATCTCGGGGGCAAAGAAGGCCAGAGCCGCCCGCATCGCCTCCATCCGCTTGTCATCACGGGCCACGTGCAGCACCGGCGCCCCGGACTTCTGCACTTCCTTCAGGATCAGCCGGGCGTCAAACCCTTCGGGCGCACCGCCCATTGTGATAGCACGCTGTACCATGCCTTATCCTTTCCAGGAATCTTATTGCGGGCTGCTGCCCGCCCGTCACAAAATCCCGTTCGACAGGTTCTGGTACATGCCCCAGAACGCTGTGACCACTATGGAGACAACGCCGACAAATTGAACACAGAGCCTGCAGAAAGCCAGCCGCCTGCGCAGTTCCTTGCCGGCAGCGCCATCCTGCGCAATCCGGCGCGCAGTGCCATAGCTGATCAGCCCCACAACGGCCATGGGGAACAACAGCAGGAATACAGCTTGGGCAATCTCCATAAGATAGACAAAGCCAAGCATTGCCAGCGCCGAAAGCAGGAAACATGACAGCGCGACCAACCAGGGCCCGGACACCTCGGCGATATAGAGAACACGGTTTACATTGACACGCGTGATGTCTTCCAAATCCTGTTCCGCCTGGCCGCCCTTGCGCTGAGCCCGGTAGACCATGTCATAAGGCACTCCCAGGATCCAATGGCTGGCGGACGACCAGAGCACTGCCAGCGAAATCCAGTACCACAGGTTGGAGAATGACCGCAGCTCAATCATCTCATAGATAATTTGAAACAGGTCCACGCCAGCCCCCATCTTGCGCCCCCGGATTTCCGGACCGGATTTTTGTCAACCGGCCCTATATCAACCGGGAAAGGCCCGCAGGCAAGCCGGTACTGCCCATAAGTTTTCCGGCGCGGCGAATGTGCCTCTTGTTCCCGGGGCCGCTTCCATGCAACCCATGTGCAAACCTGAACGAGAGACCGCCATGAAGCCCACCGTTGCGCCCTTTCCCGCCGCCCGCCTGCGCCGTACCCGTGCCAGCCGGGCTATCCGTGATCTGGTCCGGGAAAACACCCTCACACCCGCTGATTTCATCTGGCCGGTCTTTGTCCGTGACGGCGAAGGCCAGGAAGAACCGGTCTCCTCTATGCCAGGAGTGGTGCGCCGCTCCGTCGACAAAATTGCCGAGGCGGCAGTTGAAGCGCAGGCCTTGGGAATTCCTGCGATCTGCCTGTTTCCCTACACCGATGCCTCGCTCAAGACCGAAGATTGCGCCGAGGCCTGGAACCCGGACAACCTTACCAACCGTGCCATCCGCGCCATCAAGGACGCGGCGCCGGATATCGCCGTCATGACCGACGTGGCGCTGGACCCATATAACATCAACGGCCATGACGGCTTTGTCGTGGACGGCGAGATCGTCAATGACGCCACCGTCGAGGCGCTGGTCCGGATGACCCTCGCCCAGGCCGAGGCAGGCGCAGACATCATCGGCCCGTCCGACATGATGGACGGGCGCATCGGTGCTATGCGCGGTGCATTGGAAAAAGCGGGCCACCACAACGTGGCCATCCTCTCCTATTCGGCCAAATACGCCTCGGCCTACTATGGCCCCTTCCGCGATGCCGTCGGCGCCTCCGGCGCGCTTAAGGGCGACAAGCAGACCTACCAGATGGATCCCGCCAACAGCGATGAAGCGCTGAGGTTGATCGAGCGTGACCTGCAGGAAGGTGCAGACATGGTGATGGTCAAACCCGGCATTGCGTATCTGGATATCTGCCAGCGGGTGAAATCCGCCTTCGGCGTGCCGACTTATGCCTATCAGGTCTCCGGCGAATACGCGATGATCCAGGCCGCTGCTCAGAACGGCTGGATCGATGGCGAAAAGGTGATGATGGAAAGCCTGACGGCGTTCAAACGCGCCGGCTGCAACGGCATCCTGACCTATTTCGCACCGGCCGCCGCCAAACTGCTGAACGGCTGAACCGCCCGCGGGAACCGGACCCGGATAACTTCAGCGGGAAGCCGCCAATATCCGCATTGCAGCAGATGACAGGCAGCGGTTTTCCGCGTATACAAGGCCCCAGAGCCGGACTGAACCGGCCTGTTGAAAATCATTACAGGCACCTGAGAAATGAGCAGTTTTTCCTCTTCCCGCATGACCCGCCGCGGTTTTGCCCTGTGCGCCCTGGCCGGCGCTGGCGTAACTGCCGCTTGCGGCAACGGAGTCGGCAGCGGCAACGCCGCCAAGATCGACGCGCGCGTCGATGCCACGCTGAACCAGATGTACAGCCAGTACCCCAACACCCGTACCCTGGCGGATAAGGCCACCGGCATGCTGGTGATGCCGCTGGTTACTGAGGCCGGCTTTGTGTTCGGCGGCGCCTTCGGCCGCGGCGCGCTTCGGATCAACGATGCAACCGTCGATTACTACTCCACCGTCAAGGGCAATGCGGGCCTGCAGATCGGCGCGCAGCAGTACGCCCATGTGCTGTTCTTCATGACCGAAGACGCGCTTGCCGGCTTCCGCCGCTCTACCGGCTGGGCCGCCGGTGCCGACGTGGAATATGTCATCAAGGATGAAGGCAACGCGCTGACCGCAGACACCAATACGCTGACTTCGCCAGTACTGGCGGTTGTCTTTGGCCAAGCCGGGCTGCGCGTGGGCGCCACCCTGGAAGGCACCAAATACACCCGCATCATCCCCTGAGGGCTACAACAGAGGCGGCACACACCTGCCGCTTCTTTCCATGCGGAAATCCCCCCGCCGGAGGCATGGCCTTTCCAACCGGAAAGGCCATTTTCGTTTGTCAGCTATCTGATGCCAGCGCATCCAGCGCGCGCAACCGTTTAAACAGTGACGAGGTATCCCAGCGGCCGCCGCCCATCTTCTGCACATCCTTGTAGAACTGATCGACCAGCGCCGTGACCGGCAAGCTGGCGCCGGTTTCATCCGCCGCATCCAGGCAGATACCCAGGTCCTTGCGCATCCAATCCACCGCAAAGCCATGCTCAAAATGATCGTCCAGCATGGTTTCATACCGGTTGGCCATCTGCCAGCTGCCCGCTGCGCCCTGGCTGATCACCTCGACAACGGCGCGCCCGTCCAACCCGGCCTTTTCAGCAAAATGCAGCGCTTCGCTCAGACCTTGCACAAGGCCTGCAATGGCAATCTGGTTGCTCATCTTGGTCAGCTGGCCTGCACCGCTTTCGCCGATGCGGCGGCAGATCTTGGAATAGGCATCAATTACCGGTTCAGCGCGGGCATAAGCGGCCTCATCTCCGCCGCACATCACTGACAGCACGCCGTTCTCTGCCCCTGCCTGGCCGCCGGAAATCGGCGCATCCACGAAAAACACCCCCATTTCTTCAGCCGCGGCATT
>JBFOLS010000400.1:0-4778 GCA_040830225.1 Leisingera sp. | reverse complement strand
CGTTGATGGGTGGGTGCACGATACGGCCCGGGGTCGTGGTCCGCCCGCAGAAGCGCGGCAAACGAAGCAGACCGCTCCCGCGGGCCGGTGTGGGGGGGCCGGAGGGAGCAAAGCTCACCCCCTCCGCCCCCTCTACCCGCGGGGGGGGGGGGGACCCCGCCGCGCCCCGCGCCCGCCGTGAGCAGGTGCAGCGCCAGCATGATGCCGCGCCGCCCAATATTGAACAGGACAAGCTGCGGGAACGGGTTTCCAAACTGTCCGGCGGCACAGCAGTCATTTACGCAGGCGGCTTCACGCCTGTCGAGCAGAAGCGCAAGGTGCAGCTGATCGAAGACTCTCTTTGCGCTATTCAAAGCGCCGCAGAAGACGGCGTCGTTGCGGGCGGCGGCACAGCACTGGCGCAGATCGCAGGGGTCCTGGACAGCCTGGACGGCGGCCCGGGACCGGATGCCGGCAAGGGCATTGCCCTTGTGCGCGAAGTGCTGACCCGCCCGCTTGAACGGCTGGCATCGAATGCCGGGGCGGACGCCGAAGCGACGGTCAGCTCAGTTGTTTCTGCAAAGCACGGCCATGGCTATGACGCCGCCACCGGCGAGTTCGGCGACATGTTTGCCGCCGGGATCGTGGATCCGGTGCGCGCAACGGCAAGCGCCCTGGTTAATGCCAGCTCCGTCGCCCAGCTCGTGCTGACCACGGAAACCCTGGTCGGTGACCTGGCTGAAGGCGAGGCAGACTCGACGGAAGGCCCCGCCCTGGGCGGCGGCGCTGAATTGCTTGGCCGGCCTTGAGGGCCTGGCGGGGTTTGCCGCAGCAGCGGCAAGCCGCACTGAAATCAAAAATTAGGAGAGAGTTATGACCTCACAAAAGCTAGCTGGACAAACCGCCATCGTTTCCGGCGGATCCCGGGGCATCGGCCGTGGGATCGCCCTGGCCCTTGCCGCAGAGGGCGCCGACATCGCGTTCTGCCATTTCCGCGATGACGACAAGGCCAAGGAAACCGTGAGCGCCATCGAAGCGCTGGGAAGAAAGGTTTACGCCGCTGAATGCGACGTGTCCTCAGTGGAGGCGATCCAGGGGTTCTATGCTTCGGCCAAGGCAACGCTGGGCGATATTGACATCCTGGTCAACAACGCGGGCCACAATATCACCGAGGCCTTTACGGACATCAGCGAGGAGAGCTTCTCCCGCATGATCGATGTGCATGTCAAAGGCACCTTTTTCATGGCGCAAACCGTGTATCGCGACATGGTCAAACAGGGCAGCGGCCGGATCATCAACATCACCTCGCAGTTGGCCTACAAGGGGGCGCCGACGCTGACGCACTACTGTGCGGCCAAGGGCGCGAATGCAACGCTGACACGGGCGCTGGCGCTGGAGAGCGCAGGCACGGGCGTCCTTGTCAACGCGGTTGCTCCAGGCGTTACAAACACGGACCTTCTGACCCCGCTGTCGCAAGAGCTGTTGGACACACTGAAGGCTGCCATTCCGCTGGAACGCTTTGCCGAGGTGCAGGAGATCGCGCCTGCCGTAGTTCTTCTGGCGTCGCCGGAGGGCAGCTTCTTTCATGGCAGCTGCATTTCACCAAACGGCGGCGAGGTGATGTTCTAGGACCGGCGCCGCAATCCACGCGCGTTGCTTGGTCAATGGCTCCACGCTGACTGGCGTGGAGGCCAGAAATACAATCTGCAGACGGAGGAAATAATGCAGAAGCTAATTGCTGAAGGAGTGGGGACGTTCACGCTGGTCTTCATGGGCTGCGCCACGATCATCTTCATGGTGGATGAAGTCGGGCTGCTGGGGGTTGCGGCTGCGTTTGGCCTGACTGTCACTGGCGTTGCCTATGGCATCGGCCATATCTCGGGCGCCCATTTGAATCCGGCTGTCAGCCTTGGGGCCGTAGTTGCCGGACGGCTGTCGGTTTCGGATTTCGTCGGCTACGCGATTGCGCAATGCACAGGTGCGGTTGCCGCTGCTGCGGTGCTGTTTGTCATCGCCCAAAGCAAACAGACCGGCTACGACATCGCCACAAACGGCTTCGCCCAAAATGGCTGGAGCAGCTATGGGGTCTTCGGCGCGTTCTTGTTTGAGTTCGTCGCGACCGCACTTTTTCTGATCGTTATCCTTGGAAGCACCGAGGAGGGCGGCGCCGGCATGAATGCGGGTTTGGCGATTGGCCTGACGCTTGTGGTGATCCATCTGGCTGGCATTGTCGTGTCCGGAGCATCTGTCAATCCGGCCCGGTCCTTGGGTCCTGCGCTCTTTGCCGGCCCTGAGGCAATCAGCCAGCTGTGGCTCTATATTGCTGCACCATTCCTTGGGGCCGTGGCCGGGGGGCTGCTTCACCGCGGTATTCTGTCGGCGGCTGCCCGCCGTGACCGGGCAGGGGGAATGACCAAGCCTGTATAGGATCGGGGCCTGGAACTGCCGTTCATTGCACTCCCCAGTTCAGTCCGGGCCCTGTACCAAGGCGGCAGACAATAGTCTGCCGCCGATTTCGGAACTTACTTCCCGCGATCAAGCCCGTACTGACGAATCTTGCGGTACAAAGTAGGTCGGGAAATACCAAGGCTGATAGCGGCCTTCGTTAAATTTCCGTCTTCCTGATCTATAGCTTTTTGAATTGCCCTGGCCTCAATTCCATCAAGTCCGGTTTCTCTATTTGGGAAATCACTTGAACCTCCCAAAAGAAAGTCGTTTGCTTCGGGTTTGGTGATCTCTTCTGGAAGATCTGAGGTTTGCACTTCACCACTGCGATGCAGAAGGCAAAGTCTCTCCATCGTGTTTCTCAATTCCCTTACGTTCCCGGGCCAATGATAAGAGCGGAAAGTGGAAATAACATCAGTGCTGATGCTTAGTTCTTCGCGATCAAATTTCTTTGATAGAGACCTGTTGAAGTGATGCGTGAGAATTTCAATATCACGTCCTCTTTCCCTGAGCGGAGGCACATCAATAACAATTGTTCCAATCCGGTAAAATAAATCCCGGCGAAACCTTCCGCTTTCTATGTCTTGGCGTAAATTCCGGTTCGTCATTGCAACAAGCTGTAAATCTATTGGCCGCCTTTTGTTGCATCCAATTCTATAAACAGCTCTCTGCTCAAGTGTCCTCAGCAAATAGGTCTGAAGCTCCGGCGGCATGTCGCCGATTTCGTCCAAGCAAAGCACGCCGCCATTCGCCTGTTCAAATTTTCCAGGTTTTCCTTCACGGAGTGCGCCTGTAAATGCGCCGGCAACATGCCCGAAAAGTTCTCCCCCAATTAATTCTCCGGAAATTGCGGCGCAATTCACTGCAATGTATGGCACGTTCTCCTGGCTGTGATTGCTGTGGATGAGGCGCGCAAAAAGTTCCTTTCCGACGCCTGTCTCCCCTTGCACAAGAACCGCAACATTCGCTTGTGCCGCGCGCTTGGCAAATTCAATAGCCTCAAGCATTTTGGGGCACTCGCCAAGAATGGTGATTTCTTCCTTCACACCGTCCCTAGCGGGAATCGAAATGCCCTTGTAGGCCGCCGGGGCCCGGGCGGGCATGGTGCTTGGCATGACAAGAGCAGCCCCTTGTACTTCACCGCCGAGTTTGAGCAGATCGATCTGTTTTGCTTTGATGGAGGAGGGAAGGGCGGCCGCAAGGTCGCCGTCCGTTGCACTCGTCGGCCAAGACAACAGCTTCTTGCCGATCCGCAATCCAGTGCTGAGGTTGCCGGTGGCTTTCTCGGTGTTCCTGCTGAACACGATGCGGCCAGAGGAGTTCAGCAATACAACTGCATCTTCTCCGTTGTGCGGTTTGGGCAGATCTATGAAAGCTTCAAGCAGGGTTGTGCGCTCTTCCCGTTGCTGCTCGGCCAGTGCGATTTCGATTTCCCGTGCCGCAGCCACAACAAGTGCCATGTTATGCGGCCGGAAGATGCCTGGCGGGCCAGATAAGTCAACAACACCAACAATTTGCCGGTCCAAAGGGTCGAAAATAGGAACCCCTGCGCAAGTCCAGGATTTGATTCCCTGGCAAAAATGCTCGGAGGCATGGACAAAGGTGGGCTTGCCTGTTCGCAAGGCCGTGCCAATTCCATTGGTTCCGATTGCTTGCTCATTCCAGACACCGCCCACTTCAAGTTGGATCTCGCGGCCGGAATCCAAAGTGTGTTCATCCCCGATTGCGTCAATGATTGTGCCTATGCGATCCGTCAAAATCAGGATGGCGCCGGTTTCCGTTAGGTGAGGCGCAAGTCTTGCGAATGCTGCCCGGGCGGCTTGGCAAAGCGCCAGGTTCTTCCGCCGGATGTTGTCGACTCCCTCGTCGTCCACTTTCTCTGGGGTCGCCCCCGATAGAGCGTTGATCCCTAAATCCGTGCAGCGCGACCAGGATTCGAGAATTTCCCGCCGCACGTTCTGCTCGATCTCCCCCGTTCGGCGGCCGGTTTCAACAAACGCTTCCCAGGCGTTCATGGTGTCCAGCTGTTTGCTATCGATTTCCGACGGGTTCGATGGTGGCTGCTGGCTGAGCTTCCAGGAGGTGCGATTGTCTGGCATGGGATTATCTCGCGATGCTGGGCCGGCTCTATATGGAAGGGTTCAGCCGGCCGGGTTGCGACTGAAATTTACAAGTTGAGACGCGACGCGATCACTTCCGCTAGCTTCTGCTTGATGTCATCAGTTTCGATCACGATCCCGTTGAGGTCTTGCAGAACCTCTTCTGTTTCGGGAGAGACCGGTGAGATAAAGCCATTCTCCTTTGTGGCCAAGGAGAAATACTTGACCCCGTTTCCTGTCTTGATCTGGCCTAGG
>JBFOLS010000399.1:0-6270 GCA_040830225.1 Leisingera sp. | reverse complement strand
GCAGGAAATGCAGGACACCACGCGCGCCTATGTGAACCGGCCGCGTCCGGTTCCTGGCATTGGCAAAGCAGAGGAATACGCTTTCTGGGAAGTCGATATGTCGATCACCCTGAAGGAAGATCTGGCAGACCATCAGGGCCGGATCTTTGCCCGCGCCGGCACAGTTGTGAACCCCTTGGCTTACTCCCGTTTTGAAAAGCGTATCGTCCTGCTGGACGGCGACGATCCGGATCAGGTGGCCTTTGCGCTGGCGGACGGCGGTGAGCTGGACACGCTTCTGGTTCTGGTGAACGGTGACCCGCTGGGCTTGATGCGTGAGCATGGCCGCCGGTTTTATTTCGATCAGGATTCTGTGCTGGTGAAGCGTTTCGGCATCCGCAATGTGCCCGCCGTGGTGCAGCGCGCAGATCCCGTCATGCAGGTGGAAGAAATCGCGCTCGGAAAGGGCGGAGAGGTGCTGCAATGAACCTGCGCGCTCTGATCCTCGCCTTTGTCTTCGGTCTTGCCGCCACCCAGGCGGCTGCAATCTGCAACAAGCGGTTCCTGAACCCCATCACTGAGGTGTGCTGGGACTGCATCTTTCCTATTTCCATCGGCGGTTTGAGCCTGAGCTTCGGCGCCAGCCGCCCGGATACAAAAAACCAGACGTTTCCGCTCTGCGTCTGCCCTGGTGTGCCGCCCCGGCTTGGCCTGTCCATTGGCCTTTGGGAACCCGCGCGGCTGGTTGATGTGGCGAATGAACCCGGCTGCTTCGTGAACATGGGCTTTGAAATGGATTTCGGGCTGCTGTCTCTGGGCAAGTCCTCGGCCACCCAGCAAAACGGCGGCAGCACCGGGTCGCGCTGGCAGGCACATTATTACTTCTACCCGCTGATTTCCTGGCTGGGTGTGATCGTTGACGGGCTGTGCATGCAGAGTGCGCAGTTCGATGTCGCCTATATCTCGGAAATCGACCCGCTCTGGCAGGATGCGGAGCTGAACAACCTGATCAATCCGGAAGCAATCCTGTTTGCCAACCCGATTGCCCAGGCGGCTTGCGCTGCAGATTGCACAAAGGCCTCCACCGGCAACCTGCCTATGGATGCTCTGTTCTGGTGCACCGGCTGCGGCGGCTCGATCTATCCCATCCAGGGCGATGTAGCGGCGCACGTCGGCGGGGTGATGGCAAGCCAGGTGGTTGCAACCAAGATGGTGGCCCGGATGCACCGGCTGCTGATCGCGCGGAAAACCGCCTCTGAACGGCCTCTTTGCCAGACCCAATCGCAACCGGTGATCAAGAAAAGCCAGTACCGGATGCAGGTGACCCGCCCGCGCCCGAAAACCTCGGGTCGCTACGGCTGCGGCCCCATCGGCTTTTCATCTCAATACGTGGACCGGCTGAGAGAGTTCCCCTTCCAAGGGGAATCCTTCGGCTGGCTGTTCTGGAGGAAGAGAAATTGCTGCGCACTCTGACTTTTGCACTGGCGGCCGGAACCGCTTTGGCTGCCGCTCCGTTGCGCCTTGGCGCACAGGAGGCCGGGGAAGGCGTTACCGAATATGCACCGGGCAGCCCCGGGCGGATTACCGCTCCGCTTGCGACCATCGTTGATAATGCCAAGCAGCAAGGCGAGGCATTACGGCAGACCCTGCGCCCGCTCGATGCGGCTGAAGGAGCCTTTTCCGATGTCGATTTTGATGGGCTGCGCACCCGCGCTCTGTCGGATCCTCGCGTCCGCGCCTTGCTTGGCGCGGATGCCGCCGGAGGAACTGCCAGCGAGGCGGAAGAGCAGCGCTATGACGGTGCAACCATTTTCCTGCTGGCGTCCTTCTCGATGCCCAAAGAGTCGCTGCAGCAAATGATGGCTGAGGCCCGGAAATACGGTCTGCCCATCGTGTTCCGCGGGTTCGTGAACAACTCGGTCTATGACACTCAGGCGGCCCTGGAAGAGACATTCGGTTCTCTGGATGATGCTGTAGGTTTTTCCATCGATCCTACGGTGTTCACCCGGTTCCGTGTCACTTCGGTGCCGCAAGTCATCGCAATGAGCGAGGCGGTCGATGTCTGTGAAACCCCCGGCTGTGAAGCGGATCCGGTGCCGCTGCATGACCGGGTGGGTGGCAATGTTCCTGTGGAATTTGCCCTGCGCCTGATTGCGGAACAGGGGGAAGCCGGAGCTGTTGAGGCCCAGCGGCTGCTCGCACAGCAGGAGGCCGCGGATGCTGAATAGATCTCTTTCCCTTGCTCTCCTGGCCACCCTGCTTGGCAGCGGCGCCTTTGCCCAATCCTTCATGGACCGTGCTGCGGCTGCAGCCGACGGAGCCGTGGACACTGGCAGTACGTTCCGGAATCAGACGATCAACGAGGTGGTGACGCCCTTTGAAACCTCCCGGCCGCCAGAGTCGGGCATGAGCCACACGACCTTTGAGGATCGTATTCTGGAAACCCGCGATGCGGACAACGACCAGGGGCGCGTTCTGCGCGCCACAGAAGACAGCGCGCTCATCCGCCCGGACATCGACATCGACGGACAGGGGGAACTGTTTGATGACGCAAATTGGGCGCATGAGAACGCGGAAGCCATTGCCGGGCAGTATTTCACCAGTGAAACCGGCAGCTGCACCACGCCGGAGTTGCCCGTCTCTGAAGTGCGGGACGAGTTCTGCGAAAGCCTGCCTGCGCGGGAAAACAAATCCTGCCGCCTGATCCGGAAAATCTGGGTGGACCGCACCGACACTTACCGCTGCGACCGGCGGGCCTCGAATTTCGTGCAGGTCTGCGAAAAGACCAATAGATACCAGTGCAAGGTCAACTCGAACGCAGCTGCTTGCATCCGGAACAAAGTCCGGATCACCGGCGGTGATGTGACTTGGAGCGGAAAGACCGCGACCATCAGCTTTCCAGCTCCTTCAGCAACGCCGAACGACGGCAGCAGCCATCTGGTCAAACATGAGTTTTCAATAGCAATATCCGACCGGTTTGCCCCGGATGAAGTTATTATGAACCGCGTGGAGGCCAATGGTGCTCTGCAGGTTTTGGCCAGGTCTACAGTGATCGGCACGTTCTCCCGCTCCCGCTCCGGAAACTTCCTGAATGGCGTTGGCAATGCGTGCCCGGCCAACGACACAGACGGTTTGCTCGTCCCCATGGTGAAAATGGGGCCACCCGCCAATAATCATCCTGACTATAGAAGATGTCAGTGGGGACCGCCCTGGGGCGGGACAGTCCAGCCCTTGGCAGCGCTCATCAAGACACCTCTGGCGGGCGGTCAAGCTCTGCAACCGCCCGCTACTGGCCCATCGGTACTCGAAAGCGGCTGGGATATGCCTGAGGGTCCAACCTATTGGCGGGCGAAAATCTACAGAAAAACCGAACATGGCAACGACAAGATCTTGCGTTGGTACATCTGCAATCCGATCCCGCATGATTTCTGCCACCAGATGCAGGTCCTTTCCCTGAACGAAACCATTTCGAAGAATGTGCTTCGGTTCTTCAGCTTGAACACTTATCCGAGGTCACGTCCTGACAGAGCCCAGCGGTTCCGCAAGACCGACTTCACCGCCCGCGTTGTGTACGCCGGTGGCACCTCCAACGGCGGCAGTGCCAAGATCCGTATCAAGTTCGATGGCGCCTGCTGTGACAGCTTCAGAAACGTCGGAGCGGAGGTTTGCGAATGAACCGTTTGATCCTTTTGCTGGGCGCTCTGTTGCTTTGGTCTGCTCCTGCTGCCGCCGAAGTCACTTGCGAGGATGCCGAATACAGCTGTGTGGAAACAGACACTGCATCCACAGGCGGCATTCAGCTCACCAGCTATTGTTCCCGCGAGGCTGGCACACGTTCCTGCCGTGACAGCGCGCCGCTTGATGAATGCGTTGCTCCGCGCAGAAGCACGAAATGCGACAGAACCAACCGCCGCTGCGTAGATTACCGAAACGGTGAATGCCGTCAGTGGCGGGAAACCTATTCCTGCCTGAATGAAGACGACGACATGAGCCCTGCGCGGCTTGTGAAGACAGAGTTCGGACCTGAGCAGGAAGAAATCATCAACCGCTGCGGGGCCTATGAAAACAACGAGGAATGCGAGCTGGTTGAAACCGTCACCGAAGAGGGGGCGGAGGTCCGCGACATCAACAGAAAGAACGTCTCCCGGAGCTGGTGGAAACGGAAACGCACCTACAGCTGCCTGTCTGTTGGAGAGGGCGAAACCACTTGCGGTGCGCTGGAAAGCGATCCGACCTGCATCCTGCAGAGCAACACCTGTATTGCCAGGCGTAACGGAGTTTGCACGAACCGGGAGTTTCACTATCGCTGCGGTGTCGACTCCGGGGAGCTGGAAACCAGCTGCGAGCCGATCAACGTCTGTGTCGGAGACAACTGCATCGGGGTCGAGCAGGAAACCTCTGATGACTTCGGCAGATCTGCTGCTTGGCTGAACGTTCTGGCTCAGATGCAGGAAGAATACCGGGAGCAGGCGGCCACAGATCCGAACGATGTGCGGTTCTTCCAGGGCACCAAGATGACGTGCAGCAAGGCGCCAGGCCGGAATTGCTGCGGAACCGGCGGTCTCTTCGGCGGCACCTGTCCGGAGTCTGCCGCGATCCTACGCGATAAGCGGGAAGCTGGCGCGACCCACTATGTCGGCGTCACTTGCCAGCAGAGGGTTTTGGGTGCCTGCGTCAAGAAGCGCTACCACTACTGCACCTATAACTCAAAGTTCGGCCGCGTCTTCATCGAGGAGTTCAAAAAGCAGGTTGGCGAGGAATGGGGCACAGCGGGCGCAGCAAACTGCGGCTATGTCACCATCGAAGATTTCGGAAACGTGGACATTGAAGCAATGGATCTGTCGCCTGTCTTTGGCGACATCATGAGCGATATCCAGGTTCCGGTTTCTGAAGACCTGCAGGATTTCTATGAAGACCGGTTCCCATCGGCAGACAGTCAGGCGCGGGACGCATTCGGGGAGCTGGGCCAATGAACCGGCGTTCCTTCCTTCTGACGGGCCTCTGCGCAACCGGTGCACCGGCTTTGGCTGCCGCGCAGGAAACCCCCGGTGTTGGCGTGATCTTCATCGGTGCGTCCTGGTGTACCTTTTGCAAATCCGCGGCACCTGTGCTGGCCGCCATGACCCAGCCAGCCGGCATTCCGGTCCTGGTTGCATCGCATGATGTGCGGCCGATCCCGCCGTTTGCAGAGGTGACCGACGCCAGAACCCACCCGGTCGCCGCGCAGATCACCGAGTTCCCGACCACGCTGATTTATTCGCGCGCGGCGGGAAACATCACAGGCCAGATCACCGGTTACCGCAATGCGCGCCACTATGCGCAGTCTGTGCGGGCCGCAGTTCTCGCCGCAGCCGGGAGGACAGGCTGATGCTGAAAACATTGACCCTTGCCGCACTTCTTGCCTCTGCAGCGTATCCCGCCAGTGCCGGGCTGATCTGTAATGGTGAAGAGGTGGACGGCTGGCATTTCTATTGTGATCCGGAGCCCGAACCGGAACCGGCCAAGCCTGAGCCCGCACCGGAGCCGGAACAGGAAGCCAGGGAAGAACCACAGGAGCCGGAAGAACCGAAAGAGCTGACGGCCACCGAAGAGATCGAGGCGTTCCGGAAATACGCCGACGAGCTGAAGCACCGAGCCATTCTCGACCCAACGCCGGAAAATGTGCAGGCCTATATGGAGGTCAACAAACAGATGGCGCAACAGGCGGCGCGTTTCGCCGCCGTCTGGCAGCGTGTGCTGTTCGGCGCACCCCACCTCGATGCCAACACGCGCCGCCCGCTAACCCAGATGGGTACAAACATCTATCAGGACCAGCGCAATGCAGCGGAACAGGCAGCACTGCGCCGGGCGGCGCAAGAGGCCGGGCTGATCTTTGTCTATGACAATCCCGCTGACTGCCGTCTGTGCCTTGCGCAGGCGCAGATCCTCGACGGCATCCGCAACGCCTATGGCGTGGAAATTCTTGCTGTGTCCACAGATGGCAGCCCCATCGAATACTTCCCGAATGCGGTTCAGAACGCAGGCCAGCTTGAGGCCCTGCAGCTTGCTGACAAGCCGCGCCCCTTCATCGCCATTGTCGATGCGGCCAGCGGGGAAACCCAGCTGATCGGGGGAGGATTGCTGACGGAGGATCAGATCCTGGAGCGCGTTTACGTGGTCCGGGAAGTGCCTTTGGGCGAACGGTATGAGTGAAGGGAAAAACAGAGTGGCGTATTACATCGGCAATATTCCCGTGGATCCGGCGACAGAGGACGGCCAGAACCTTCTCGGCCGGGCGCACCAGGAACACAG
>JBFOLS010000398.1:0-3752 GCA_040830225.1 Leisingera sp. | reverse complement strand
TGGAGGCTAGACCTGCGGCTAGGGCATTGCCAAGCGGTGCCTTGTGCGGACGTGGTGGAATGGTAGACACCGGAGACTTAAAATCTCCTGGCCTTATGGCCGTGCGGGTTCGAGTCCCGCCGTCCGCACCATTGATTTCAAAGGGAAATCTCCAGAGTGTGCCATTCCAGTTCTCGGGGGTGGTACTCGTTGGGTACTCACTTAGGTACTCGTTGTGTTCTCAGCGCTTAGCGCGCATTGCTACAACGTTGTTCGCGGCGCCGGATCTGTCACGGGTGTAAATGTCCGTTGTGGCGCCTTGGGTGTGCTGGGCGGCGTGCTGCAGTGTCTTCGGGTCCACCAGTGTTTTCGCCTCTGTGATGCCGCCCGACCTGGTGTCACGGATCTGCAGTTCTTCCGGCAGGCCAAGATCCCGCACAATCCGCTTGAACCTCCGGGAGATTTCCCCGTTTTTGGGTGGTCGGCCGTTCTTCAGGACGATGACCGGGCCTGTGCGCAAGTCCTTCGGAACCGACTGGAGGCGCTGCCGAATGTCTGGCGTGTACGTAAGGTCGAATACATAGGGGTCCGGTAGGCTCTTTTCGGTTTTGCTGATGATCTTGGAGAATTGGGAGAGGTCCGCGTTGAACATGTCCCACGTCAGGCCGTCCCTCCAAATTTGCCCGCCGTGCTGGATGCCGCCGTCCAGATGTTCCGCCTTAACCCATTGGCCTTGGACGTCAACACCGCGGAGCATGAACTCGAAACGGATCAGGACTGCCAGTGAAATGTGGCTCAAGCCGCGCTTGTCCGCCTCTTGCACGACTGCTTCTATCTGCGCGCGAGTGGCGTAGACCGTGCGGCGCGGTGGGGCTTGGATCCGCATTTCTTCGCGGATCGCTTTGATCTGCAGACATTGTTCCCGCACGCCGTCATCTTTGCCGATCTTGATGCCATGGGAGACGATCAGCCGCCAATGCGTAAACCACTTACTGATGTAGTGGACCGACCGGCCTTTGTCGGCCATGGCCTTCTTCCACATCATGATCCGTTCATAGTCGGTTTCTGATATCAGCACATTGCCAATGGCGCTTTCGATGTAACCCAGGTTCTTTAGGTATTGTTCTCGCGTCTGTGGTTTTACGTCCCAGATCCCGCTGTATTCGTCTGTTTTATAGCGGCCGATCAGCCAGCCCCACGTACCAGGCTGGCGGCCGGTTGTGGCACCATCGTACCATTCCAGCATTTCCCTAGTGAGGGCGCGGCACTGGGCGGCCCTGGCCATTTCCTGGCCGTCGCCTTCGCGGCCCGGCAGAGCATAGGTCTTTATCGAATATCCTGCTTCCAGATACTTTTTCGGGGGGCGCCAGAAGAATGTGCCGCGGCCTTTTCTGTGTTTCATGCACGGCGCGTAGTTTGGGTCGCTATCGTCCCATAGGCTAGTTTCAAAACGCATTTTCGTTCTCTTGGTTGGTTGTGGACAGCCGCCCGGGGCGCGTCGGCGCCTTTCTCGTGTTGCGCTCGCGTGCCCATGCCTCAATGGATTCACGATGCCTTTTGCCTATGGCAGGGTCAATTGGCGGGAACCCGTACTGCTTTTCCAGATTGTGGGAGTTCGCCCGGAGCCATTTCACGTCATGGCCAAGCATCTTGGCGACACTTCCCTCGCTAACGTAAAGCTGCTGCATTCCGTTCTCCTGGTTTCCGTCGCTGCCCCTGACCTGCAGAGGCAGAAAGAGAAATCAGCGGTTAGGTCTTTTTCGGGCCCGGTAGCTGCGCTTTTTGCAGCGCTCCGCAATTTCGCGCTGATCTTTCTTAAGCTCCTGGATGGCTCGTTCCCGGCGTTTTATCCGAACGTGAATTTTGGCCAGTTGCCGCAACTCCAGCTCGTTTGCGAAGTGCAGCCAAATTGCGCGAATGCCAAATAGATCCACCTTTTCAAACGTTTTCGGCTGTTTCTTTGTGTCGCCGTGTCCACCTGTGGTGGGTGGACAATCCGGGGTTCGGCTAGCGGTCTGCATGGTATCTCCAGTCAACGACGGGGGCTGGCAATCTTGCCGGTGAAGGCGTCGAATTCGGTGCGCAGGGCCTGGAAGCGCTCGGCGGCCGCGGCGTTGTCGGCCAGGTCACGGCGGCTTTGGATCCGGCAAATCTGGCGCAGGTACTCGGCCGCGGCGCTTTGACCGAATGATCCTTGGCGCACCCCGCAGCGCATGGCCGCGAAATTCTGAAACCGCGGATCGTTGCAGAGGATCCCCGCTTGTGCGGGCGCTGGAAGATCTGCAAAGCCTTGTTTCCGGTCCTTGGTCATTGGTCTGCCTTTCTGCGGCTGCTGGGGCGCGGCGCGGGCCGTGAGTGGTGGTCTTGGTGCCGCGCCCGGCGGCGGGTGAGAAAAAAGGGGCGGGGCTGATAGGGAGGAGGTCCCGGCCAGTTTGCTAAGGCGCAGGTTTCAAGCGGCCACGGCAACTCGTGCGGTGGCGGGCGGCAGCGGTGCTGCCCCGTTGTGGGGGCAATCCGGGCGGCCATCGGTAGCGCGGGCCTTGCCGGTGGTGCGGTGATGCTCCAGCGCTTTACGCGTCCAGTGTTCAAGCGCCTCCGCCTGGTCGATGCCCCGGCCGGTGATGCCGTAAAGGCCCACCATGAAAAGAGCCTCGCCCGGCGCCATGGGTTCATCCGGCCAAAGCTGGCCGCCAAGCCCGCTGAAGATCAGTGCGCGGCAGGCAGAACTGGCGGCCTGCATGTTCTGCGCGGCGTTGTAGATATCTTGCGGGGCGGGGCCGGTCATGCCAGCGCTCCCGGTGCGATTAGTGCCGGCGGACGGGCGGGGAGGCCCATGGCTTTGATGTGGCGGCGGATGCGGTCTGTCAGGTTATTCTTGTGAACGATCCGATGGGAGGGTGCGGGCAGACAGTTGATTTTTACCACCTGCCCGCGTTCGGCTTTCAGGACTGCCCAGGACCAGGTAAACTGTTCGGGAGTATCACAGAACTTCTCCGGGTTGCTTGTGACGTCTAGGGCCTCGATCGAAAGGGGGTCATTGAACATGTTGCACCTCACTTGAACTGAGGTGTGGGATATCACCCTAAAAGGTGATTTGCAACACTAAAGGGCGATTGCCATGCTCATGACGCAAATGCGCTCGCCAGTCGCGTCCTTTCGGGTTGGGCCGAGGCGTTCCGTTGGAAGGCCGATGTCGGTCAGCCAGCGGATGAAACCGGGCCGCATGAGGGCTAAAAGTGTAGGCGTCTTGATCTGGGTTGCGGCTCGATAGAGGGCCTTGGCGTTTTCCGCCAATGCAGTATCTCGCGCGTCCTGCGAAATCTTCTGGGACACCGTAAACCGGGTTGCCTCCCATGCGTCAGAAAATAGTTCTGTTTGGTTCAATATGTCTGTGGGAATGCCCGGCAATTTACCCAAGCAGGCGTCTCTGATCATGTAGGACCAGCCGCCGCTCTCAAAGTTGCATGGGTTCAAGCGAGAAGCGGCTAACACCTGGCCTTCACTATGCGTAATTACATAAACCGTATTTGCATTATCATACTGGTCCCATTCCGCTTCATGATTGTGCGGGACACCCCAACCCTTTTCGTTAACAAATAGCGCTCTTCGCAACTGCAGGTGCTGCCACCAAAGGTCGCCGTGGCGGTGAATGTCTGCCCAAGTGATTATAGAAGTTTTCACGATAGCCTCCGTTTTGTAAGCGGGGCTATCGTGGCAGCATTAAGTCCCTTTTTCTTCTAGCTTATTCGGTGACGTGTAAGCCCGGCCATGGC
>JBFOLS010000397.1:0-2895 GCA_040830225.1 Leisingera sp. | reverse complement strand
GGCGAAGTGATTTCGGAAGGCAATGTCGGCCTGATGCAGGCCGTGAAGAAATTTGAGCCGGAGCGCGGTTTCCGGCTGGCAACCTATGCGATGTGGTGGATCAAGGCCTCGATCCAGGAATATATCCTGCGTTCGTGGAGCCTGGTCAAAATGGGCACGACCGCCAATCAGAAGCGGCTGTTCTTCAACCTGCGCAAGGTCAAGGGCAAAATCCAGGCGCTGGATGATGGCGACCTCAATCCCGAACAGGTCAGCGAAATCGCTTCGCGGCTGAAAGTGTCGGAAGAAGAAGTCGTGTCGATGAACCGGCGGCTGTCGGGCGATGCGTCGCTGAACGCGCCGATCCGCGCTGCGGAAGGCGAGGGCGGCGAATGGCAGGACTGGCTGGCGGATGAAAGCGAAAGCCAGGAGCAAATGCTGGTCGACCAGGACGAGCTGGAAAACCGCCGCGCGATGCTGACTGACGCGATGAACGTGCTGAACGAGCGCGAGCAGCGCATCTTCGAGGCGCGCAGATTGTCGGAAGATCCGCTGACACTGGAAGAGCTGTCAGGGGAATTCGACATCAGCCGCGAACGTGTGCGCCAGATCGAGGTCCGGGCTTTCGAGAAGGTTCAAGCTGCAGTCAAGGAAGCCGCAAAGCGGCAGAAACAGGCGCTACGCACCATCGACGCCTGATCGATCGTCATTGTTTTAATGAAAGGCGGCCTCGAGCCGCCTTTTTTGGTGCATACGGATACGCCCTAGCCGCTGTTTTCCGGTGCCCAGGCTTTCAACGCCTCGTCGAAGACTTTCGAGCCCGGCACGCCCTTCTCCATCGTAATCAGGGCGCGGCGGCCGGAATTATAGACCAGCGGGATATCCAGCCAGTCGAGCCGGCGCATCATGGTGGTATTGGCCTCGATATCCGCCTTGCTGTCGGTCAGCGCGAGCAGGAAGAAGCCGTCGGAAATCTTCGCCGGAATGCCGAGCAGCGGATTACCGGCGGATTGTTCGGAATCCTTGAAGGTGATGCGCAGGACATTTTCGATGCCGCCGCCGTCAAACTCATCGGGCGTGATGAATATCATCTCGATAATGTGGCTTGCCGGCAGCGATTTATCACCATTGCGGCGAATGGTCATTTTGAATTGCAGGCCCTTTTCGGGAATGGTTGCTTCACCGCGAATGGCCGGCTCAGGCGGCAGATTGCCTCCCGGCGATTCCTGCACCAGCGACCAGACAACAGCGCCCGGTTGTGCCGAGCCCTGCAGGTCGGCGGTACGTTCCTCGTAGAAAATCGCGCGCTGGCCAACAGGCAACGCCGTTCCCTCCGGCGCTTCGGCACCTGTCTGTTCAGCGTCACCGGTGGTCTCCTCCGGTTCGGCGGCGGCCGTATCCTGCTGGGTTTCTTCACCGGTGGCATTGTTGGCTTCTGCAACCGACGTGCCCTCGCCGACAGAAGGTTCATCGCCCGCCGGCCCGGGATCGACCTCAGACCCGTCTTCCAGCAAACGCTGCGTGAATTTTTGTTCTTCGTCATCGGCAGCTGCGGTTTCCTGGGCGCCTTGCTGATCGGCTGCCTGCGATGATGTGTCTTCGGTATCGGCCGTGGTGGTGTCTTCGGTGACCGTCTCGGTTTGCGATCCCGGATCAAGCAGGTGTTCAAGTCCTGCCATGCGGGCAAAGTCTTCCTTGTTCTGCCAGATGCCATAACCGGCGCCGGCGAGAAGCAACAGGATGACAGCTGCGGCGATCAATCCGGTCCGGCCGCGTTTTTTTGGCTGGTCGGCAGAGACCGATCCGGCCAGTGACTTAATCTGTTCGCCGCCCGCCGCAGTTTGCGATGTCTCTGCAGACGCCGTTGCAGCCGTTTCCGTCGCTGCAGGCGCTGCCGCAGGTGCGGGGGCCGACGCGGCGGGCTCGGGTGCAGCGGGGGCCGGTTCGGGTGCTGTGGTGCCGGACATTTCCGCTGCTGCGGGAGTTTCAGTGATCGCCGGCGACGGTGGCGGTGTCGTTCCGAACGCCTTTCCCGAAACGAAATCGGCTAGCGGATCTTCTTCGGCCTTCGTGTTGGCTTCGGCCTGCTGGTATCCAGCCTCGATGTCGGCGATGGCTTTTTCGAGCGCGGCGCGCTGTTTTTCGATCACGATAGCCGGTGGCGGCGGGTTGATCGCGGCAAGTTTGGCCGAGATCGTTGTTCGCGCCTTGTCATAAACCTTTTCACGCGTCTGCTGTGTCGGACTTTCCAGCCCGTCGAGTGTCTTTTTCAGCACTGCGACAAAGTCAGCCATTCAATTCGCCCTGCTTTTCAAACCCGCGCCATCATATCGCTGAATTCGGCCCAGTTATGACAGCATGGCCAAGAAATTGCCGATGCGTCTGCAACCGTCATGCCTGTTGGCGAAAAGATGCCGCTTTCCCCTCGTAACCGCCTGTTTCTGCTGCACCAGGGCGCAGGAAACACTGATTCGGTGAGAATAGAGCAATTCGGCGGTGTTGGGAATCACTGCGGTTGATCACAGATTCGGCAAGCAAAGGCCGCAAAGTCGGCGCAAAGCGTCAGTCTTGAAACGGATCGGTGACGAGGATCGTGTCATCGCGCTCCGGACTGGTCGACAACAGCGCCACCGGTGCGCCGATCAGTTCCTCGACATGGCGGACATATTTGACCGCCTGAGCCGGCAAATCGTTCCAGCTACGCGCGCCGACGGTGGTGTCGTGCCAGCCTTCAAGGGTTTCATAGATTGGCTCAACCCGGGCCTGCGCCCCCTGGCTTTCGGGGAAATAGTCTATCTCCTCTCCGTCAAGGCGGTAACCGGTGCAGATCTTGATCTCATCCAGCCCGTCGAGCACGTCGAGTTTCGTCAGCGCAATGCCGGTGATGCCGTTGGTGGCGACTGCCTGACGGACAAG
>JBFOLS010000396.1:0-10221 GCA_040830225.1 Leisingera sp. | reverse complement strand
GCCAGCCCGCCATGCGCTACGATCACAATCCCGATCAACCCGGCCTCTCACTTCATTTGCTGGCCTTGCAGCTCGCGGTGTCTAATTGACACTTGCTGGCCGTCTTCTGCAAGGGCCTTGGCCAGGGTTTCCGCCAGTGTGACAGATCTGTGCTGTCCGCCGGTGCAGCCAAAGCCGATGGAAAAATGCGATTTGCCCTCTTCGCGGTAGGCAGGCAGCAGCAGGCGGGTGAGGTCCAGAACCCGGAAGAAGAAAGGCTGAAAGCGGGCATCAGCCCGGACGTAGTCCTGCACCGCGGGATCCTGGCCGTTCAGCCGGCGCAGCTGCGGCCGCCAATAGGGGTTGGCCAGAAAGCGGCAGTCGAACACCATGTCGATGCCATGCGGCATGCCCCGTTTGTAAGAGAAGCTTTGCACCGACAGCGCCAGCGCCCGGCCTTCAGGCGCAAACCAGCGCTCGATCTCGGCCTTCAGCTGATGAACATTCATCGCCGAGGTATCCAGCAGGATGTCTGCCCGGTCGCGGATCGGCGCCATCAGATCCATCTCGCGGCGCACGCCTTCGCCGGGAGACTCTGCCGGGGCCAGAGGATGGCGGCGCCGGGTTTCCGAATAGCGGCGCAGCAGCACGTCCGGCTGGGAATCAAGGTACAGCACGGTCAGCTCAACCTCGCGGCGGCCGGACAGCATGTCGATCACATCCAGCAGAGCCCGCGGCGAGAAATCCCGGTTCCGGCTGTCGAGTCCCAGCGCCATCGGCCGGGGCGCGGCAGCAGCGTCGAACAGCCCGGGAAGCAGCCGCAGCGGCAGGTTGTCGATCGCTTCAAAGCCAAGATCCTCTAGCACGTTGATCGCAGTGGTCCGCCCTGCCCCGGACGGGCCGGTCACCAGAACGGCCGGTACCGCCTGTGTTTCGGCATCAGGCATCGGGATCAAGTGCTCCGCATCTGAGGTATTGAATAAGGGCCGGGGCAAAATGCGCGCCGTCCACACGTTTCAGCCGCGGCACGTCCAGGCCCAGCAGCCGGGTAGCCTGCCGCTGCGGCAGGCGTTCGGTCTCTGCTTCGTCCAGATCGACCAGCGCTGCAACCGGCACCGGGCTGCGGATCTGCGCGTGCAGCAGCCCAATAAACCGCGCCTCGACCAGCCCCCGGATCGGCTCCGGCGCGCTGGCAACTGCTTCTCCGTCCAGAAGCTGCAGCAAGACCCGGTCGTCAGCAACCAGCTGGGCGCCATAGGCCATCAGCTGCAGCGCCAGCGCTGATTTGCCCTGCCCAGAGGTGCCGGTGATCAAAAGCCCCTGCCCCTCCAGCGCGACGCAAGAGGCATGCAGGATGAGGCTTTGAGTTTCAGACATTGGCTACACCGGGTTCAGACGGGCAAGCCTACCACAAAACGCGCGCCCAGCGGCTCGGAAGTTACATCGGCCTCGGTGGGGCGGATGTTTTCGGCCCAGACCACGCCGCCATGCGCCTCGACGATCTGCTTGGAAATCGCCAGGCCCAGGCCGGAGTTATTGCCGAAATGCTCCACGGGACGCTGTGAGTAGAAGCGTTTGAAAATCTTGGACAGCGCCTGATCCGGAATGCCGGGGCCGGTGTCTTCGACCACCACCAGCACCCGGTTGGCGCGGCGGCGGGCCCAGACACGGATCGCGTCGCCTTCTTCGCAGAAGGAAATCGCATTGGTGATCAGGTTGACGAAAACCTGCGCCAGCCGCGCCTCCAATCCCTGCAGCATGATCGGCTGCGCGGGCAGGTCTGTGATGTAATCGACCCCCTTGGCGCGGGCATCTTCGCCCAGATACTGGTTCAGGTTGCCCAGCATGGTCAGCAGGTCGAACTCTTCCTCTTCTTCCTTAACCAGCTCGGCATCCAGCCGCGAGGCGTTGGAGATATCGCTGACCAGCCGGTCAAGGCGGCGCACGTCGTGCTCAATCACGTCCATCAGCTTTTCACGCTGATCATCACGGCGCACCATGCGCAGGGTACCGACGGCGGATTGCAGACTGGCCAGCGGGTTCTTAATCTCATGCGCGACGTCTGCGGCGAACTGCTCGTTGCTGTCGATCCGGGAGTAAAGCGCCTTGACCATGCCGCGCAGGGCCCGGCTGAGACGTCCGATTTCATCTGGGCGGGCGGACAGATCGGGAATCCGGATCCGGCCTGGATTCGACTTGCGGCTGCCGCGCTCGCGTCCCAGTTCTGCCGCCTCGGCCAGATCGGCAAGAGGATTGGCAATGGTTGAGGCCAGCACAAGGCTCAGCCCGACTGAGACCAGCAGGGCCACGACAAACATCTGCAGCACCCGCTCCTGCTCGCCTCGCACCAGCGCATCCACCTCGCCGGTGGGCGACGTCAGAGCGATGACGCCGACAGCACGGCCTTTGTGCATGATCGGAGTCGCAGCCGAAATAACCCGGTAGCCGCCGGTGTCGACCACCGTTTCCACACCAGTACCGCCGTTCATCGCCCTGTCGACAAGACCGCTCAGACGCTCTTTCAGCACGAGGGGATTATCCCCGTCTGAAGTCGTGGCAGTGCCGCTGCCCGCAACTCCCCAAATGGCCGCCAAAGCATCGCTGATCAGCGTCCGGCTCGTGCCGCTGTCATTCAAGGTATTCAGGGTATCGGCGCGGTCCACGCCCTTGATGCTGGATATCAGGTTGCCGGTCGTGTCAAAGACAAAAGCTTCGACCCCGCCGCGCAGACTCAGCCCGGCCAGGGTGTCATCGACCTGTATACCGTCTCCGGCTGCAAAGCTGACTGCGCCTGCAGCCGGCATTTCCGCTTCAAAGACATCAGCTGCCAGCATCGCTTCGGACACAAGCGCACCCGCCCGTTGCTGGACCAGGCTCTGACGCGATGAGTTCAGGTACAGGATGCCGGCAACCAGGATGATCAGTGCAATCAGGTTGAAGGTGATGATCTTGCGGGTCAGCGGCGAGCCCTTGAGCGACAGCAGCCCCCTGCGCGCCCGCTTGACCTGCATTTCCCGCGTGACCGATTGCTCCGGGGTGACCCAGTCCTCCCCCAGAACAACATCGCCGTCCTGCTGGCGTTGCGTGATGCTGGTATCGCGCATGGCGCCTACTCCTTCGGCCGGGGGCAGTGCGCCCCGCTCAAACGTGCCGCCTATTCTTCATTATAACGGTAACCGATTCCATAAAGAGTTTCGATTGCCGCAAAATCCGAATCCGCACTCCGCATTTTCTTGCGCAGACGCTTGATATGGCTGTCGATGGTGCGGTCATCCACATAGACCTGATCGTCATAGGCCACATCCATCAGCTGGTCGCGGCTTTTGACAAATCCCGGACGCTGAGCCAGTGCCTGCAGCAGCAGGAATTCGGTCACCGTCAGCGAGACGTCCTTGCCCTTCCAGCTGACCGCGTGGCGCAGCGGGTCCATCCGCAGGTTGCCGCGCTCCATCACCTTGGTCTCGGGGCTGCTGGTGCCCGCGGCATCGCTGCTGATCGCCTCCTGGCGGCGCAAGAGCGCCCGGATCCGCTCGACCAGAAGGCGCTGCGAAAACGGTTTTTTCACATAATCATCGGCGCCCATGCGCAAGCCCAGGACCTCATCGATCTCGTCATCCTTGGAGGTGAGGAAGATCACCGGCATCTGGGTTTTCTGGCGCAGCCGCTGCAACAGGTCCATGCCGTCCATGCGCGGCATCTTGATGTCCAGCACCGCCATATCCGGCAGTTTCTTATTGAATGCGTCCAGTGCCGCCTGGCCGTCATTATAGGTCTCGACCTCAAAGCCCTCGGCCTCAAGCGTCATGGAGACGGATGTCAGGATGTTCCTGTCATCGTCAACCAAAGCAATCTTTGACATCGGAATTGCCCCTAATCTGCTCTGTTATGTTTTGTTTTTACCATGTTCATCGCTTTTATAGTGCGCCGAATCAATCCCATTTGAAGAATCGCGGCGATCTTTGGGCCCAATTGGGGCAAAAATACCTTAGCGTCTGCTGAACAATCAGGCGGCGGCCCGGTGATAAATCAATGGTTGCGCTAAACATCGCCTTGGTGGCGCTAACTAGGGGAAGCCGGCCTGTTCACCCCCCAAAACGCCGTGTTAAGACGCCGCCGACGGCAGCAATGCCGTTTTCTATTGCCCCATTGGCGCATGCCGCGCAGCCTGCGTGCCGCCCGCGCCGCCACAGGAGAAAAAACGCATGACATCTGGACGGGTTAACCCGCAATTCCGCCTCGAAGATCAGGGCATCGAGGGTCTGGGAAATGTCTACTACAACTTCATGGAGCCCGCGCTGATCGAAGCCGCGCTGAAGCGCGGCGAGGGTACGCTGGGCAATGGCGGCGCTTTCCTGGTGACCACCGGCAAATTCACCGGCCGCTCCCCCAAGGATAAACATGTCGTAAAATCCGACAGTGTCCGCGACACCATCTGGTGGGACAACAACGCAGCGATGAGCCCGGAAGGCTTTGATGCGCTCTACAACGATATGCTGGAGCACATGAAGGGCAAGGACTACTACGTCCAGGACCTGGTGGGCGGCGCCGACCCGGCCCATGCGATCAATGTCCGCATGGTGACCGAACTGGCCTGGCACAACCTGTTCATCCGCACCATGCTGCGCCGTCCGGACCGCGAGGACCTGGACGAGTTCATCGCGGATTTCACCGTGATCAACTGCCCGAGCTTCCAGGCCAACCCTGAAAAGCACAACTGCCGCAGCGAAACCATCATCGCGATGAACTTCGACCGCAAGATGATCCTGATCGGCGGCACCGAGTACGCAGGCGAAAACAAGAAGTCCGTCTTCACCCTGCTGAACTACCTGCTGCCGGAAAAAGGCATCATGCCGATGCATTGCTCCGCCAACCACGCCAAGGGCAACCCGGTCGACACCGCGGTGTTCTTCGGCCTCAGCGGCACCGGCAAGACCACCCTGTCTGCCGACCCGGACCGGGTGCTGATCGGTGATGACGAGCATGGCTGGGCGGACAACGGCACCTTCAACTTTGAAGGCGGCTGCTATGCCAAGACCATCAACCTGAATGCCGAGGCAGAACCGGAAATCTACGCCACCACTTCCAAGTTCGGCACCGTGATCGAGAACATGGTGTTCGATCCGGAAACCAAAGAACTGGATTTCAACGACGACAGCCTGACCGCCAACATGCGCTGCGCCTACCCGCTGCATTACATCTCCAATGCATCGGACAGCGCCCGCGGCGGCCACCCGAAGAACATCATCATGCTGACCTGTGATGCCTTTGGCGTGCTGCCTCCGATCTCGCGGCTGACCCCGGCGCAGGCGATGTACCACTTCCTGTCCGGCTTCACCTCCAAGGTGGCAGGCACCGAGCGCGGCGTGACTGAGCCGGAGCCGACCTTCTCCACCTGCTTCGGCGCCCCCTTCATGCCGCGCCGCCCCGAAGTCTACGGCAACCTGCTGCGCGAGAAGATCGCCCAGCACGGCGCAACCTGCTGGCTGGTGAACACCGGCTGGACCGGCGGTGCTTATGGCGTTGGCTCGCGGATGCCGATCAAGGCAACCCGCGCGCTGCTGACCGCGGCACTGGACGGCTCCCTTGCCGAGGCCGAGTTCCGCAAGGACAGCAACTTTGGCTTTGACGTGCCGGTCACCGTGCCGGGCGTGCCGGAAGTGCTGCTGGATCCGCGCCGCACCTGGGACGATCAGGAAGCATATGACCGCCAGGCGGCCAAGCTGGTTCAGATGTTCTCGGACAACTTCGAACAGTACCTGCCCTTCATCGACGAGGATGTGAAAGCCGCCGCCATCGGCTGATTCCCTTCCTTACTGAAGCGTTAAGAAAACCCCGGTTTCGGCCGGGGTTTTTCTTTTGCATGCCGCATCTGCGGGTACCCGACGCCGCAAATGGCCAGTATACGTTAATTTAACGGCAGAACCCGACCCTATTCAGGAATCAGCAACTCAGACCACTTGTTTTTTGCGCAGCCCCCACGCTGGGAAAGGGCCACATGGACACGCACGCTTTGACGGTATTCAACAGCATCTTCAGCTCAGGCAGCGCCTTTGTGTACCGATGCGCCAACGACGAAAATTTCACCATGGAGTTCATGGCGGGCCAGGTTGAGAAGCTCTGCGGCTGTCCGAAAACCGATATCCTCGGAAACGCCAAAGTGTCTTATGTCGGACTGACCCATAAGGACGACATTGACCGGGTTTTTGCGGATGTGGATGCCGCCATCGAAGCCAAGGAAAACTGGGACGTTGCCTACCGCCTGAGCCGCCCGGACGGCTCCGACGCCTGGGTGCGCGAGCGCGGCAATGCGGTCTATGACGACAGCGGCGAGATGGTCTATCTCGAAGGGCTGGTTGTGGATGCATCCGCCGAGGTGGCCCTGCGCAAGGAACTGCAGGAGACCTTGAGCCGCACCGAGGATGCCAATGCCGAGATCATAGATCTGGCGGAAAACATCCTGCGGTCGGTTCAGAAACTGTCGATCCTGGCGATCAACGCCGGCATCGAGGCCGCACGCGCGGGCAAGGCGGGCCTCGGCTTTGCCTATCTCGCCCGCGAGATCAAGGCTTTGGCTGACGAGAACAATCAATGGGCCAGCCGCATTACCGACACCATGGCCGAGCGCAAGCGCGACGAAGCCCGGGAAGCGGCCACCAGCCGGAAGGCCGGTTAGCGGGAGACCGCCCCCGTCACCATATCCCGCACCTTCAGCGCATAGCGGTCGGTCATGCCTGAAACAAAATCCGCCAGCGAATGCATCGCTGTGTATTCGTCCTTAACCCCGCGCAAGTCCAAGTCGACTGCGCGGATCAGCTTTCTCCAATAACCGTGTTTTGCCTGCAGCACTTCAGCATCCCAGCCGCACTCACGCAGATCGGCATAAAGACCGTGGAAGTGATCCAGCACCGAATGCAGCACCTGGCGGCCGGTGATCTCCAGCTCGGTTTTGCGGCGGGCGACAAAGATCCGCTGCTCTGACAGCTCTTTCAGGCGGGCAAAGGCCTGCGCCTTGGAGGACACTTCCATCAGGCCGTCGTTGAACTCGCCCATCATGATGGCGTCGTAGTTTTCCATGAAGGCGGTGACGGCTGCCTCGATGGACTGGCCGATGGCAAAGGCACGCAGCAGGCCGATGCGGTCGCGCATCGGCAGGCCGCGGTCTTCGTTCGGTTTGCCGATGATGGCCTCCAGAGCCTCGGCAACCTCGGTGCGGTCGAGGTCGCCCATGCTGGCGGCGTCCTCAATATCCAGAATGCGGTAGCAGATATCGTCTGCCGCCTCGACCAGGAAGGCCAGCGGATGGCGCCGGTACCAGCCGCCGGGTTCAGCCACCAGGCCCAGCGCTTCAGCGGTTTCCTTGAACAGGTCCGCATCCGACTGGAACACACCGAATTTCTTGAGGCCCACATAGGGAGCCTTGCCGCCGCCCACTGCTTCGTCCCGCACCAGACGGGTGCAGGGGTATTTCATGAAGGCCCCCAGTGTCGCGTAGCTGAGGCGCAAACCGCCTTCCTGCTGGGCAAACTCCAGCCGCCCGACGATGCGGAAGCCCTGGGCGTTGCCCTCGAAATGCTCGAACTCGGCCCGCAGATGCTGCGGCACATCCGCCGCTACACCCCGGTCCGAGCGGAACTGCGCCGCAAACCAGTCGCCGATACTGTCCTCGCCGGAATGGCCAAAGGGCGGGTTGCCGATGTCATGCACCAGGCACGCGGCCTCGGTGTGGCCTGCCAGGCGCGAGATCTGTTCCGGCTCCAGGCTGCCGCGCACCACCAGGGCAGCACCAACGCCCGCGCCTAGCGACCGGCCGACACTGGCAGTTTCCATGCTGTGGATCATCCGGTGGTGCACGTGGTCGTGGTCATGCAGCGGATGCACCTGGGTTTTCTGCGCCAGGCGGCGGAATGGTTCCGAGAACAGGATCCGGTCATAGTCCTGCAGATAGGCCGGGCGGCCCGGGTTCTCGGGGTACTCCGGACGGCACAGCCGCCCCGGATTAAGCAGCTTGTTCCAATCCATCGCCATATGCCCGCTCCTTTGCCTGTTTGACAGCGCTTAAACGGGACGCACGCCGGAAATGCAAACCCTTCAGCGCGGCTTGATCCCGGCGGGCTCCAGCTTGTGCTCCGGCTCCACGTGAATCACCACCTGAGCCTCCGGCAGGGCCTCGTGCAGTGCAGTCTCAACAAGGTCGCAGATGTCATGCGATACCTGCACCGACATGGCGCCGTCCACCACCATGTGAAACTCGATGAACAGTGCCTGGCCGGCCCGGCGGGTTTTCAGCCCGTGCACCTGCAGCGCACCGTTGGCGGACTGGTGGATGATCTCCTCAATCCGCGCGCGCTCGTCCGCGGGGGCAGCTGTGTCCATCAGCCCGTTCACCGAAGAGGCAATAACAAGCCAGCCCTCACGCAGGATATTGACCGCCACCACCAGTGCCAGCAGCGGGTCAAGCACAGTCCAGCCGCTGGCCAGCGCCAGAACCAGCCCGGCCAGCACCCCGGCCGAGGTCCAGACATCGCTCATCAGATGCCGCCCGCCTGCCGACAGTGCCGGCGACTTCAGCCGCCCGCCTGCGGCCAGCAGCACCCGCGCCCAGGCCAGGTTCATCACCATAGCCAGCGCATTGACCAGAAGGCCCGCGGTGCCCCAATCCGCTGCCGCGGGGCGGCCAAGGGCATTCACAGCCTCATGCAGGATCACTACTGCGGCGATGACGATCATGATGCCTTCGGCCACGGCCGAGAAATACTCCGCCTTGTGGTGGCCGTAGGGGTGGCCGTCATCCGCCGGCCGCTGGGCATAGCGAACGGCAAACCAGGCAATGACAGCACCGCCGATGTTCACGAAGGACTCAAGCGCATCAGACAACAGCGCCACCGATCCGGTCAGCATCCAGGCAGCAACTTTCAGCCCGGTCACCGCCAGCGCGATCAGGATGGATCCCGTCGCCAGTTGCGTTGCATTGAAGCGTTGAAACATGCTCTCTCCCCGCTTCAGCACTGTTTACATCAGCAGCCCGCGGCGCAAGAGGTTCAATCCGGCTATCAGCAGCACCACCAGCGTGGCCCGCCGGAACAGCACCTGGTCGATCCGGTCATGCAGCTGGCCGCCGATCCACATGCCCGCTACCGCCGGCACAATCAGCACCAGCGAGAACGGTGCGGTTTCCGCCCGCATCACCCCAGATCCGATATGCGCCAGCAGCAGCGCCACAGCGCCAAGGCCATAGATCACCCCCTGCACCCGGATCTGTTCGGTCTTCTCGGTGCCCAGCGCCGTCAGGTAAGCAACAGTCGGCGGCCCCCAGACGCCCGACACACCGCCAATCAGCCCGGCGATGCCGCCTACCGCCGCTTCACTGCGGCGGGTCGGGTTGGTGATCGAGAACGTCTTGCCCATCAGCTGGATGAAGGCAAAGACCGTCACCGGCACGCCGATTGCCAGCAGCAATGCCTGCTGCGGCAGCACCCGCACGGATTGGGCGCTCAGCAGCAAACAAATCAGGCCGATCAGCAAAAACACCCTGAACTTTCCGATCGAGGCCGCCGCGGCCCGCGGCCCCTGCCGAAGCGCCTGCATCCCGTTGGTCACCAGCGTCGGCAGAATCAGCCCTGCCAGTGCCAGTTCAGGCGCCAGGAACATGCTGAGGCCTGAAATGAAGATCATCGGCATGGCAAAACCGACTAGGCCTTTGACGGTGCCAGCCAGCAATGCGATACCAAACGCCGCCGCCAGTTCAGCCGGGGAAATCAGGGAAAACAATGCGCTCATAGCCCTGCTCTACCACATCCGCGCCGCGCTGCACCGGCAAAATGGACACGCAAGATTTGATCCAAATGCCACACCCGTGAGTATTTTTGTTGCGCTGCACCTGCAAAATGATTTACCACCGGGCGACCGAAGAAGGATCTGATTCATGGCTCATGACGGACAGGACTTGCAGATGAAACCGACACTCATTCCCGACCTGCTGGCGCTGACCGGCGCAACCCTGGAACCGCTGGACCAGCTGCTTGAAGCCGCGCGTGCCTCCGTGAAGGAAATGGTCAGCAGCGAAGGCCGGGTTTCCGGCAAGCTCATTGAGGAGAACCAGGTTGCCGCGCACGGGCTGTCCTGGCTGGCAACCTATGTCTATTCGCTGCGCCAGATGCAGAAGTGGGCAGAGAAACTGCAGGCCGAAGGAAAATTCGGCGAAATGGATCAGCTTCTGCATCAGATCGGTTTTGGCGAATACCT
>JBFOLS010000395.1:0-5586 GCA_040830225.1 Leisingera sp. | reverse complement strand
TTTGATACTATATGAAACCGGCAAAATCTGCCTGAGTTGCCAAGGGCGCCGACGGCGCCCTTTTCTTGTTTTGGAAAATGGAAACTCCCCAAAATCCGCAGTTAATATGCTCTTCTGGCAAGTCCCCTGTTTGCGCATATCCCAGTTCTTTACTGACCTTTGAGTTGCTGCAGCGCGCCAGCCCAGTCTTCAACATGATAGCTGTGCACCACCTTGTCCCCGTCCAGCGTGTGAATGTCGATTGCCAGAATGTCGAAACTGCGCCCCTCGCCATCAACACCGAAGAAAGGGCCGTTTGGAGTGCCAGTGGACCGGCTGCGGACAATGATGGTGTCGCCGGCCTCAATCATCTCCTGAACTTCGAACTTCAGGTCGGGAACGGATTTTTTGAGGAAAGCTGCCATGCCGGCCAGGCCCTCGCGGTTTTTGTTCCTGCCTGAATAATCGCCCGCGCTCTCCCAGCTTTCGGAAAATGCATTCATGAAGGCCGCTTCGTGCTGCTGCGAGCCGCCGTTGCTAAGCAAGTCATAGATGGTTTGCACCGATTCCTTGCCGCCTGCCCAGGCGGTGCCGGCGGTGGAAGCAATGGCCAGGGCCGATGCGGCAACCAGGGAATTCAGTCGTTTCATGTCTCGTCTCCAGTTGGGTCTGCGGCGGCGTCAGGCGCCTGTCCGCGTTCGATGGAAACAACATGGACGCTGGGGAAGAATTCCATAAGATGGGACACATAGACTTCTTTGTTCTGGATTCTTGAAGAATGATTGACCAGCTTCGGCAGATTGCCATTTTCGCTTCCGTGGTCGAAACCGGTTCCTTCCGCGGCGCGGCAAGTGCCTTGAACTTGTCCCCTTCGGTGGTGAGCCATCACATCAGCAAGCTGGAAGATTCGCTTGGAACGGCACTTCTGTACAGGTCGACCAGAAGCCTGTCGCTGACCCATGAAGGTGAGCGGCTGATGGAAAGTGCCCGCCTGATGCTGGAAGCGGCGGAAAGCGGGCTGCGCAATGTGGCCGGCGACAGCAGGCAGCCCTCCGGGGTGCTGCGGCTGACCGCGCCCGCGATGATGGCGCATTCCTCGCTGGCGCAGGAACTGGCAGTGTTCTCCCGAGATTTTCCGAAGGTGAACCTGACAATTGATTTTGCTGACACACGGCAGGACCTGGTCGGGGAAGGCTATGACATCGCGATCCGGGTTGGATGGCTTGAGGACAGTGCCTTTTTAAGCAGGAAACTGTTCGACGTGCCCCGCAGGATCGTGGCATCGCCGGATTACCTCCGGGAGCAGGACGCCCCCCAATCCCCGGAAGACCTCAGCAGCTGGGACTGGATCCGCCTCGCACCGGCGCAAAGTATAAGACCAAGGTTTACAGCAGCTGACGGCACAGTGCTGTCAGCCAGAATGCGGGTCCGCACAACCGTGAACGATGCATTCGGCATGTACAGCCTGGCCCGGCTGGGTGCAGGCATTGGGATCGTGCCCTGCTTCCTGGCTGAGGAGGACGTGAAAGCCGGGCGCATGTCCTATGTTCTGCCGGAATGGGAAGCCGAACAGCTGGGGGTATATGCCGTTTGGCACCCAAACACCGCCAAGCAAGGTTTGACCCGGCTCTTCCTGGACAGGCTGTTTCAGGCGGAACCGGAACTCACCTCTGCTTTGTAGCGGCCAAAACGAGAAAAGGGCGCCGCGGGCGCCCTTCCGAATACGTCACAAGAAACAGCCTCAATTGTTCTGCTGCTGCTGCGCTTCGATCTCGCGCCATTTGGCGACGTTGCGGTTGTGCTCTTGCAGGGTCTCGGCAAAAGCGTGGCCGCCGGTGCCGTCGGCCACAAAGAACACATAGTCCGTGGCATCAGGGTTCACCGCAGCCTCCAGGCTTTCCATCCCGGGATTGGCGATCGGGGTCGGCGGCAGCCCTTCAATCACGTAGGTATTCCAGGGGGTTGCCTTGCGCAGCTCGCTCTGGCGCAGGCCGCGGCCCAGGACGCCTTCTCCTTTGGTGACCCCATAGATCACCGTCGGGTCCGTCTGCAGCCGCATTCCGCGGTTCAAGCGGTTGGTGAAGACCGAGGAGACCACACCGCGCTCGGAAGCGACACCGGTTTCTTTCTCGATGATCGAGGCGAGAATCAGCATCTCTTCGGGCGTCTTGACCGCAGCATCGGCAGAGCGGCCTTCCCAGGCCGCATTGACGCGCAGCAGCTGACGCTCCTGCATCTCGGCCAGCACCGCTGCACGTTCGGTGCCCTTGGTGACCTCATAGCTGTCCGGCGCCAGCAGACCCTCGGCCGGGCGCTCACCCGGCTCGCCAGCCAGAACGTCCATGGCTTTCAGGGCTTCGACCACCTGCCAGCTGGTCACACCTTCAGCCAGTGCGATTCGGTAACGGGTGTCGCTGTCCTGGCGCGTTTCGGTGTATTCTGCAGGGACTTCGTCTGTGCCCAGAATGAACTCGGCCTTTTGCGCGAACTTGTTGGTCGCAGGGTCCAGCTCACGCACCACTGCCTGCGTGCGGGTCACGCCGACGCGGTAGACGATCTCGGTGCCGCAGGTTGATGCGCCCGAGGTGGTGATCTGGGTGATGATCTCTTCCATTGAGGAGCCTGGTTCCACCAGAAAGCTCCCCGCTTTCAGCTGACCGGTCTTCTCGCTGTACTTGGCACCCAGACGGAACATGGTACCGGAAGTGACCGCGCCCTGGGTTTCCAGGTCGCGGCTCACCCGTGACATGTTCGAGCCCCGCTCCACCCGCAGGCAGATCGCTGTCTCCAGCGGTCCCTCAGCGGTGTATTGCGATTTGCCCCAGAGAATGACGCCGCCCAGAAGGAACAGCGCCGCAATCAGGACGGTCAGCATATTGGAAGCGAGGCTGCGCCACATCAGTCGGCTTTCCCGAAGATCACCGAGGCGTTGGTGCCGCCAAAGCCAAAGGAGTTGGACAGCGCCACGTCGATCTTGCGCTCCCGCTTGGCATTCGGGGCCAGGTCAACCGTGGCATCCACCGCCGGGTTGTCCAGATTGATGGTCGGCGGCGCCACCTGGTCGCGGATCGCCAGGATCGAGAAGATCGCCTCAATTGCGCCCGCAGCACCCAGCAGGTGGCCGGTCGCGGATTTGGTCGAGGACATGGTGACATTGCCCGCGTGATCGCCCAGTAGCCGTTCTACGGCGCCCAGTTCGATGGTGTCGGCCATGGTCGAGGTGCCATGAGCGTTGATATAGTCGATCGCCGACGGCTCCAGCCCAGCGTTCTTCAGTGCAGCCTTCATCGAACGCTCGCCGCCTTCACCGTCCTCGGACGGTGCGGTGATGTGATAGGCGTCGCCGGACAGGCCGTAGCCCAGAACCTCGGCATAGATCTTGGCGCCGCGCGCCTTGGCGTGCTCATAGTCCTCCAGGACCACGACGCCGGCGCCCTCACCCATGACAAAGCCGTCACGGTCGGCGTCATAGGGGCGCGAGGCTTTCTTCGGGTCATCCGCACGTTTGGTCGACAGCGCCTTGCAGGCATTGAAGCCTGCGATACCGATCTCGCAGATCGCCGATTCCGCGCCGCCTGCGATCATCACGTCGGCATCGCCGGATTTGATCAGGCGGGCCGCATCGCCAATGGCGTGCGCACCCGTGGAACAGGCGGTCACAACCGAGTGGTTCGGGCCCTTGAAGCCAAAGCGGATCGAAACCTGGCCGGAGATCAGGTTGATCAGCGCGCCAGGGATGAAGAACGGCGACACCCGGCGGGGGCCCTTCTCCTTGATCATCACGGCAGTATCCGCAATCGAGCTGAGGCCGCCGATGCCGGAACCGATCATCACGCCGGTGCGCAGGCGGCTGTCTTCATCCTCAGGGGTCCAGCCGGCGTCGTGCACAGCCATATCCGCGGCTGCAATGCCGTAAAGGATGAAGTCATCGATTTTCTTCTGCTCTTTCTTGATCACCCAGTCGTCCGGGTTGAAAGAGCCCTCGGTGCCGTCGCCGCGCGGAACTTCGCAGGCATAGGTGGTTGTGACACCACTGGCTTCGGCATCAAACAGCGTGATCGGTCCAGCGCCCGACTGGCCGTCCAGCAGCCGCGACCAGGTTTCTTCAACACCGCTGGCCAGCGGGGTGACCAGGCCCAGTCCGGTGACAACTACTCGACGCATTCCTTGCTCTCCTTTGCCTCGGCAATCCGTCCGTTCAAATAGCTTGGAATGACCAGCTTGCGCAAGAGCGGGCAGAACAAGGAAGTTCCCCGACGGCAAGCGGATTTTTGCGGAAAAATAATGCGGCGAGAATATATGATTAACTATTCACTTCTAGGTTGACATTATTCCAAGCGAATGAACTTGGCATCCGTCCTCAAGGAATGCCATAGCGGGCTGGAGTTCTGGGCCAATTTTGCTCCAGCCCGCCTTTTTCCGCAGCTCCCTGTCCGCACGTTAAGAGTGCAGGCTAGGCCGAGCCGGTAAGGCAAGAGACATTGATCTTTTTCACCGGAAGAACTCCTGCCCGCCAGGCCGCCCGGCTTTGCCAACGTTTGGCGTGGCGCAAGAAAACGTCCCCCCCAGTCAAGCGACACTCGACAGACTACCGTACACGCGGCGGTTCCGATAACAGGCGTCTCCAGCCCCATTGAACGGCACTGTTATGAGCATGTCTTGAAACCTTAAGCACTGCCCGCCGCGTTAACGACAAATTCGCAACTTTATGACAAGGTCTAGCCCGGAAGGAATGAAGGAACGACCCCGCCATGCGTCAATGGCTTCCCACAACGGCTCTCCTGCTGACTCTCGGCTTTTTTCCCGGGCACGCCCTCGCCAGTTGCGCGGTGCATCAAGATCTGTCGAATCTTCACCGTGCGTCCAAGGGGTTTCTCTCCTACCTCGGCTCCGGCCAGGGGGGTTATTACGTGCAAGAGCTGCAAAGCTGGCTCCGTTCGAATCCGCCGGCTCCGCTTCAGCAACGTATGCGGGCCGTCGGCATCCAATCGGTTGAGAGCGGCACGATCCAACTGCTTCAGCAGCAGCAAACCCTGTTGCAAATTCTCGCCAGCCAAGGCCGTGCGGCGGCTCAAGAAAGCGCCCGCCATATGGGGGTATATGATCTGACGGCAGAGTTTGGCGTTCAGGTGGAAGCGCTGCCCTGCGATCAGGTCAAGGATGACGGTCACGGCAGCAAACTGGTTGCCGTGGCGGCAGCAGACGCGCGCCAGCGGCAGCAGATGATCAATGCTGCCATTGCCTGGGTGTCTTTCCTTGTTCTGGGTGGCAGCGTGCTCTACTTTCTGGACCGGATCGGCATCCGCAAGATCCGGCGTACCAAGCGATACCCTTGCGCAGTTCCCTGCACACTGCAGGCGGGCGGACGTATAATGAATGCCCATCTGGTGGACCTCAGCCGGGCTGGCGCCAAGGTGCGCCCGGATGCCCCCTGCGACGCGTCCGGCCGGGTCACTCTCACCTTCGGCGGCTACACGGTGCAGGCACAGGTGCGATGGAAAACGACAGATTACTTCGGAGTCAAATTCTCAAAAGATTTCAATTTCCTGCAGCTGCACCGCCTGCTCGAAGCCTTTCCCATGGAAGGTGAAGAGGCTCCCCGCTCCG
>JBFOLS010000394.1:0-5897 GCA_040830225.1 Leisingera sp. | reverse complement strand
TTCCAGGTTGGCGGCATAGGGCATCGGCACGTCCTTGCCGGTGCAGACCACAACAGGCGCGTCCAGATAGTCGAACGCTTCGCGCTGCACTTCCGAGGCGATGTAGCTGCCGACGGAGCCCTGCGGCCAGCCTTCCTCGACGGTGACCAGGCGGTTGGTCTTCTGCACCGAGGCGATCACCGTGGGCAGGTCCATCGGGCGCAGGGTGCGCAGGTCGATGACCTCGGCGCTGATGCCTTCTTCGGCCAGCTTGTCAGCCGCTTCCAGTGCATACTGCATGCCGATGCCGAAGGAGACGATGGTGACGTCCGAGCCTTCACGCCAAATGCGGGCCTTGCCGAAGGGAACGGTGTAGTCATCCAGTTTCGGCACGTCGAAGGCGCGGCCGTAGAGGATTTCGTTCTCCAGGAAGATCACCGGGTTGTTGTCGCGGATCGCGGTTTTCATCAGGCCCTTGGCGTCGGACGCCGAATAGGGCATTGCCACTTTCAGGCCCGGGATCTGCATGTACCAGGCAGCGTAGTCCTGGCTGTGCTGGGCGCCGACGCGGGCAGCGGCGCCGTTCGGGCCGCGGAACACCATCGGGGCACCCATCTGGCCGCCGGACATATAGAGTGTCTTGGCAGCCGAGTTGATGATGTGGTCAATCGCCTGCATGGCGAAGTTGAAGGTCATGAACTCGACAATCGGGCGCAACCCGCCAAAGGCCGCGCCGGTGGCGATGCCGGCAAAACCGTGCTCGGTGATCGGGGTGTCGATCACCCGCTTGGAGCCGAATTCGTCCAGCAGGCCCTGGGAGACCTTGTAGGCGCCCTGATATTCGGCGACTTCCTCGCCCATCAGGAACACCTCTTCGTCGCGGCGCATTTCCTCGGCCATGGCGTCGCGCAGTGCTTCGCGGACCGTGGTTTGCACCATTTCGGTGCCTTCCGGGTAGTCTGGTTCCAGCGTTACCGAAACAACCGGTGCAGCTGCGGCGGCTGCAACCGGGGCAGGGGCCGGAGCCTCGGCTGCGGGTGCCGGTGCAGCGGCCGCAGGTGCTGCTGCGGCGGAGGCGTCATAGGTTTCGCCCTCTTCCACCAGCACGGCGATGGGTGTGTTCACTTTCACGCCCTCGGTGCCTTCGCCGATCAGGATCTTGCCGACGATGCCTTCGTCGACGGCTTCGAACTCCATCGTGGCCTTGTCGGTCTCGATCTCGGCCATGATATCGCCGGAGTTCACGGTGTCGCCTTCCTTGACCAGCCATTTGGCCAGGGTGCCTTCCTCCATGGTCGGCGACAGGGCGGGCATCAGAATCTCAGTTGCCATGTCTTTTTCTTCCCTCTCAGGCGTAGATGTCGGTCCAGAGCTCGTCCAGGGCGGGCTCGGGGCTTTCCTTGGCGAAGTCTGCGGACTTGTTGACGATTTCCTTGATCTCTTTGTCGATCGCCTTGAGGTCTTCCTCGGTCGCGTGCTTGCCGGTCAGCAGCATGTCGCGCACCTGCTCGATCGGGTCGCGCTCTTCGCGCATCTTCTGGACCTCTTCGCGGGTGCGGTACTTGGCCGGGTCCGACATCGAGTGGCCGCGGTAGCGGTAGGTCTTCACTTCCAGGATGTAGGGGCCTTTGCCTGCGCGGCAGTGGGCAACAGCGCGCTCGCCGGCTTCCTTGACGCTGAGGACGTTCATGCCGTCAACCGCCTCGCCCGGGATGCCAAAGGCCTCGCCGCGGGTGTAGATGTCCGGGGTCGAGGTGGACCGTGCCTGGGCGGTGCCCATGGCGTACTGGTTGTTCTCGATCACGAAGATCACCGGCAGATCCCAGAGGGCCGCCATGTTGAAGGTCTCGTAGACCTGGCCCTGGTTGGATGCACCGTCCCCGAAGTAGGTGAAGGTCACGCGGCCGTTGCCTTTGTATTTGTCAGCAAAGGCCAGCCCTGCACCCAGCGGCACCTGGGCGCCGACGATGCCGTGGCCGCCATAGAAATGCTTCTCTTTCGAGAACATATGCATGGAGCCGCCTTTGCCCTTGGAGTAGCCGCCTTCGCGGCCGGTGAGCTCGGCCATCACGCCGTCCGGGTCCATGCCGCAGGCCAGCATATGGCCGTGGTCGCGGTAGGAGGTGATCCTCTTGTCGCCTTCCTCGGCGGCGGCCTCGAGGCCCACAACAACCGCTTCCTGGCCGATGTAGAGGTGGCAGAAGCCCCCGATCAGCCCCATGCCGTACAGCTGGCCCGATTTCTCTTCGAATCGGCGGATCAGCAGCATCTCGCGGTAGTACTTGGTCAGTTCTTCGGCAGAAACGTTTGGTTTCTTTGCGCTTTTTCTAGCGGCCATGGTGGTCGGCTCCCCCTGTAGGCTAGATAGTTTAGTGTTAAACAAACTGATAGCGGGTTTTGGCCCGGCTGGATAGTGTTATTCTGCCGCGGGGTTTCCCTGATATAAAAATCCGCTCAATACACGCAAAAATGCCACGCTGCCTGCGGGCAAGCGCGGCATCAAGGACCGGGTGGGGGTGTTCAGCGGATAACGATTTCGTCCGCGCGGACGAGACCGAGCACCGAACGGGCCTGTTCGTCCAGCAGGTCAAGGTCGAGGTAGTCGTCGGACAGGCGGCGGGTGAGATTTTCCATTTCCCCGGTTTGGGACTGAAGACGGCCGAGATCCAGCCGCAGTTCTTCCGCCTCGGCCTGGATCTCGACTCTTCTGAACAGCCCGAAGTCGCCTTGCACCGCTGCGAAGGTGAAATACGCGCTGAGCGCAAAAGCGGTTGCGAAGAAGGCGATAGCGCCCAATGGAGGACGATTGCTTCGGGTCACTTTGGAGGTGCCTGTATGTTACTGCATAAGTTTTTGTTTTTGCGCCGTTTCCCGGCGTCTGACCAAAAGTATGCCACAACCGAATCTGCTTGTGAATCCAAAAACTGTCCGCAGGGAGGTTTTTCTGCTCGCAGATAAAGAAAAGCCCCGGCCGTTAGGCCGGGGCATTCTGTGTAAGTGTCGCAGACAGATTACTGATCCAGCGCCGCAACGCCGGGCAGCTCCTTGCCTTCCATCCATTCCAGGAAAGCGCCGCCTGCAGTGGAGATGTAGGTGAAGTCGCCTGCCGCGCCCGAGGCGTTGAGTGCTGCGACCGTGTCGCCGCCGCCCGCGACCGAGGTCAGCTGGCCCGCGCGGGTCAGTGCCGCGGCTTTGAGCGCAGCGGCGTTGGTGGCCGCGTCGAAGGGCTCCAGTTCAAACGCGCCGAGCGGGCCGTTCCAGATCAGGGTTTTGCTGTTCTCGAACACTTCGTTGATGCGGGCGAGGCTCTCGGGGCCGGCGTCCAGGATCATGCCGTCTTCGGGGCACTGGTCCGCCGCCAGGATCTCATGCTCGGCGTGGGCTTCGAATTTTTTCGCCACTGCGATATCGGTCGGCAGAATGATCTCGCAACCTGCCGCTTCGGCTTTGGCAAGGATTTCGGCGGCGGTGTCCTTCATGATGCGTTCTGCCAGCGAAATGCCGACCGGCAGGCCCTTGGCGACCAGGAAGGTGTTGGCCATGCCGCCGCCGATCACCAAGTGGTCGACTTTCTCGATCAGATTGCCCAGCAGTTCCAGTTTGGTTGAGACCTTGGCGCCGCCGACAACAGCGGTTACCGGGCGCTGCGGCTGGCCCAGGGCGCTTTCCAGCGCTTCCAGCTCAGCCTGCATCAGGCGGCCGGCGCAGGCGGGCAGCAGGCGGGCGAGGGCCTCGGTCGAGGAATGGGCGCGGTGGGCGGCAGAGAAGGCGTCGTTGCAGTAAACCTCGCCCAGGCGCGCCATGCCGGCGGCCAGTTCCGGGTCGTTCTTGGTTTCGGCGGCGTGGAAGCGGGTGTTTTCCAGCAGCAGCACTTCACCCGGCTGCAGCGCGTCTGCAGCAGCCTCGGCGCCGGCGCCGATGCAGTCGGCAGCAAACAGCACCTTGGTTTCAAAAGCGCGCTCAAGGGTCGGCACCAGCTGGTTCAGCGAGAGGTTCTCGCGGCGCTCGCCGCCGGGGCGGCCGAAGTGGGCCAGCAGGATCGGCTTGCCGCCGGCGGCCAGAATGTCGGCCACGGTAGGGGCGATACGGCGGATGCGGGTGGAGTCGGTGACGACGCCGTCGACGATCGGCACGTTGATGTCCACACGCACCAGCACGCGCTTGCCGTTCAGGTCCATGTCGTCGAGTGTTTTCCAGCCCATCTCTCGAGCCCCCTTATGGTGAAAGTGCAGTCAAATCCGGGCGCTGTTTCGGGGGTTTTTGCGCATCAGTCAATGCTCCCTTGGCATTTGCGAGCGCTACCCTTACTTATCTGTGCAAATTTCGACGACAGGAGGGCCAGATGGCCGACATTAAAGATCCCGAAAACACCGTCATCATCGAGCTGAAAGACGGCAATGTTGTTATCGAGCTGCTGCCCGACGTGGCACCGAAGCACAGCGAACGGATGAAGGAACTGGCCCGTGCCGGTGAATACGACAATGTCTGCTTCCACCGTGTGATCGACGGCTTCATGGCGCAGACCGGCGATGTGGCCAACGGCGACATGGAGGACGGGTTCAACATCCGCATGGCGGGCACCGGCGGCTCCGACCTGCCGAACCTGCCGGCCGAGTTCTCCAAGCTGCCGCACGACCGCGGCACCCTGGGCGCAGCCCGTTCCGCAAACCCGGATTCGGCCAACTCGCAGTTCTTCATCAACTTCAAGGACAACCACTTCCTGAACGGCCAGTACACCGTTTACGGCCGTGTTATCGAAGGCATGGAGCATGTGGACGCCATCACCCGCGGCGAGCCGCCTGCGAACCCGGACCGCATGATCTCGGTCAAGGTTGCTGCGGATGCGTAAGGCGCTGGCGGCATTGGCCCTGCTGGCGGCAGGGCCTGCCTTTGCTTCCGGCCTGGAAATCCAGGTCGAAGGCGAAGCCAACGGCACCATCAGAATCGATCTGTTCGAGGATGTTGCGCCTGCGCATGTGGAGCAAATCACCGCGCTGGCTGCTGAAGGCCAGTACGATGGCGTGGTGTTCCACCGGGTGATCGAGGATTTCATGGCGCAGACCGGCGACGTGGAGTTCGGCAAGCTTGGTGGCGACATGAGCTATGCCGGGCGCGGGGGTTCCAACCGTCCCGATCTGCCGGCGGAGTTTTCGGACCTGCCTTTTGACCGCGGTGTGGTCGGCATGGCGCGGTCGCAAAACCCGAACAGCGCCAATTCGCAGTTCTTCATCATGTTTGATGCGGGCCATTTCCTGAATGGCCAGTACACGGTTGTCGGCAAGGTGACCGACGGCATGGATGTGGTTGACGCGATCAAGCGCGGCGCCGGGCCGAACGGGTCGGTGATCGGCCAGCCCGACACGATGACCAAGGTGACCGTCACCGAATAAACCCGACCCGGGTTTCAGTGGATGCGAAGGCCGCGTGCGATCTCTTCCAGCGCGGCCTTTTGCTTGTCCGACAGGCTGCCGTCACCGAATTTGGCAAAGCCCTTCAGTATTTTTGCCAGCGCTGCGAAGCGGTTTTGCTGAGACAGTTTGTAGAGGCGCCGCGTCAGCCGCGTGACGGCTTGGTCCGGAGTGCCGCATTGCTGCGTGATCCAGCGGCCGAGAACCGCCAGTTCCTCTGCTTCGCTGTGCGGGATGCTTAATTGATCACGGAGCCCCCGGATCATTGCCTCTTTCTGTTCTGCCGTCGGATAGTCCTGAAGCTCCAGAAGACTGGCAGCCAGGCCTGCAAGCGCCACCCGGTCATCTTCGATGCCTTCTGCCGGGTGGGTATTGTTGCGGCGGCGAAAGCCGAACCGGCGTGCTGCAAGCCGCACATCATTGGCAGCATCGAGGATTTCATGTGCGGCTTCGGTGGCGTTGCGGGCGCGAATGACCCAGATGTAGACCGCGGCCAGAACCGCCAAGGCG
>JBFOLS010000393.1:0-4709 GCA_040830225.1 Leisingera sp. | reverse complement strand
TGTCCGAGACCCGCAACTTTGACGGCACCGTGGTGGTGATCTTCCAGCCCGCCGAGGAAGGCGGCGGCGGTGCCAAGGTGATGTGCGACGATGGGCTGATGGACCGCTGGGGCGTTCAGGAGGTCTACGGGTTGCACAACTGGCCGGGTCAGCCGCTGGGTTCCTTTGCGATCCGCCCGGGGTCCTTTTTTGCGGCGACCGACCAGTTCGACATCACTTTTGAGGGCCGCGGCGGCCACGCGGCCAAACCGCATGAGACTGTCGACACCACCGTTCTGGCGGCCCAGGCGGTGCTGGCATTGCAGACCATTGCCTCGCGCAACGCGGACCCGGTGCATCAGATCGTGGTCTCGGTAACGTCGTTTGAGACCTCTTCGAAAGCCTTCAACGTGATCCCGCAGAAGGTGCAGATCAAGGGCACCGTGCGCACCATGTCCAAGGAGATGCGGGATCTGGCCGATACCCGGATCGAGGAGGTCTGCAACGGTATCGCCGCGACCTTTGGCGGCACCGCGGATGTCACCTATCACCGCGGCTATCCGGTGATGGCGAACCACGAGGAGCAGACCGAATTTGCGGCCAAGGTGGCGGCCAGTGTGTCCGGCGCCTGCGATGAGGCTCCGCTGGTCATGGGGGGAGAGGATTTTGCCTTCATGCTGGAGGAGCGCCCCGGCGCCTATATCCTGATGGGCAACGGCGACACCGCGATGGTCCATCACCCGGAGTACAACTTCAACGATGACGCAATCCCAGCCGGCTGCAGCTGGTGGGCGGAGATCGTCGAGCAGCGGATGCCTGCGGCTTGATTTGAAGCAGGGGAGGGGGCTGTCCGCCCCCTCTTGAGCCTTCAGCTCAATTCACCCCGAGAGTATTTCAGACCAGAAAGAAGCCGGACCGGCTTTCACGCTGGCGCGGGGTCAGTGCTCCAGAAGCTCGCGGTAGATGGCGACCAGCGTGTCTGCTTCTTTTTTCAGCGCAAAGTTGGTCATCGCGTGTTTGCGCGCGGCCTTTGACCAGTCTTCCAGACGGCCATCGGTGGAAAGCACGGCGTTGATGGCCTCCACCATTGGCGTGGTTTCGCCTGGGTCGATCAGCAGGCCTGTCTCATCCGGTGCGATCAGTTCCTCGAAAGCGCCGACGCGGGTGGCGACGGCCGGCACGCCGCAGGACATGGCTTCCAGCGGGGTGAGGCCAAACCCCTCCCAGCGCTGCGGCGCCACGTAGAGGTCCAGCGCCTGGTACCAGCGGGAGACCTCCCAGACAGGAACCTCAGGCGGGAACAGCAGCCGTTCGGAGAGGCCCGCGGCCTCCACCTTGGCGCGCAGATCCTTTTCGAAAGCGACATGTTTTTCGGTGGCGCGGCCCATCACCAGGCCCACGGCCCTTGGGTGCGCCTTCAGCACCTCCAGCATGGCATCGACAAAGACATCTGTGCCCTTCTGCGCCCGGATCCGGCCATAGCAGCCGATCAGGATGGCGTCTTCGGGCAGGCCGAGCTCGCGGCGCAGCGCGGCTTTGTCCGCAGGAGGCGAAAACTCTTCGGTGTTGATCCCGTGGTGCACCACCTGTGCGGGCTTTTCCAGATAGGCGGCGCCTTTAGCGGAGGTGGCGATCACCCGGTCCATCCTGGAAATCAGCCATTTGGTATAGCCGGAGTGATGGCGCTGCGAGGCGGAGGTGAACAGCAGCTTCAGCCGTTTGCCCAGGAGGTATTTAAGAGCCAGCCCGCCCAGCATTTCGACATTGCGGCGGGCGTGCCAGACGCGGGCGCCGGAGGGGCCGTTGCGGCGCATGAACAGGAGCTGGGAAACCGGCAGATGCGGCATATCCCCGGGCAGGCCGCTGCCAGCGGTGGCAATTGCGATCTGCTGCCGCTGCAGCGGCACCAGCCGCACGATGGTTGAGGTTACGCCGGAGAGGCGCCGTTTGAAGTTTGGCGCAATGACTTCGATTGTATTGGCGTCAACCTTTGCCATCATGGCCTCCTTGCTCCGGCAGAAGCGCCAGCAGGGCGGCCACCGTTTTGTCAAGTTGATCCGATTGCCGGGACATGAACTGCCCGGCGGCTGCGCGTGCGGTTTCAAAGGCCATGGGCTGGTCCAGCCACTTTGAAACCTGCCCGGCCAGTTCATTTGCCGAACGGACCTCGGCAGCGGCGCCAAGCGCAGCCAGCACGGCGTAGGTTTCGGCGAAATTGTAGTGGCCGGTTCCGGTGATGACCGCGGCTCCGGCCTGCATCGGCTCAAACGGGTTGTGGCCGCCGATCTCCCGCAGCGACCCGCCAAGGAACACCAGCGGGCTGAGAGCATACCAGGTGCCAACCTCGCCCAGTGTGTCTGCCAGGTAGACCTGCGAGGTCGTGCCGGGCATCACCCCCTTGCTGCGCCGGGCGCAGCTGAGGCCTGCGTTCTTTGCAAGAATTTCCACTTCATCCCCGCGTTCTGGGTGGCGGGGCGCAAGCAGAAGGCACAGGTCCGGGTGATGCTGCAGCAAGGCCTGGTGCGCCTCGAGAACAATCTCTTCCTCGCCCTCATGGGTGGAAGAGGCGACCCAGATAGCGCGGCCTCCGGTATCGTCACGGACCTTGGAAAGCGTGTCCTGATCCACCGGAAGCGGAGCTGACACGGCCTTGAGGTTGCTGCCGGGCTGAATACGGTCTGCTGCGGCGCCCATCGCCTGCAGGTTGGCCGCTGTCTTCTGGTTTTGGGTCACCAGCAGATCAAACTGGTCCAGGATATAGCGCGCCGTATCCGGCCGCTTCTTCCAGCCTTCGACCGAGCGGTCCGACAGGCGGGCGTTCAGCAGGACCAGAGGGCAGCCTGCCTTGCGGGCGCGCACCAGCATCTGCGGCCAAAGCTCGCTTTCGACAAACACGCCCAGATCCGGCTGCCAGTGCTTCAGGAACCGTTCCACCGCCGAGGCGGTGTCCAGCGGCGGAAACTGGTGGCGGCAGCGCGGCGGCATGCGCTTGGCAATCAGCTCGGCTGAGGTCGGGGTGCCCGAGGTGATCAGGAATTCCGCGTCCGGCGCCTGTTCGCCCATGCGGGCAATCAGGGTCAGGACCGAGAGGCTTTCGCCGACCGAGGCTGCGTGGAACCAGATCAGCCGTCCGGCGGGGCGGGGCAGGGAGGCATGGCCCAGGCGTTCGCGCACCCGTTCTTCCGGCAGGCCGTAGTCCCGCAGCTTGGCCGACACTTTGCGCCAGGCAAGTGGTGCAAGCAGTTTGCTGGCCCCGCAATAAAGGGAATAAAGCAGCGTCGGCTGCGCAGGCGTGCCGCTGGACATGCTCAGCCGCCGGTGTGGCTCATGTGGCGGGTCATCTGGCCGCCGACCTCTTGCCGTGAATAGTCGAAGTCATGGCCGCGGGGCTTGTCGCCGATGGCGGCGCGGATGGCGGCTTCCAGCACGCCGGCGCCTTCCTCATTGGCGCGCAGGGGCGCGCGCAGGTCGGCTTTGCCCTCCTGGCCAAGGCAGGTGTAGATCTCGCCGGTGCAGGTGACCCGCACCCGGTTGCAGCTTTCGCAGAAGTTATGGGACAGGGGCGTGATGAAGCCGATCTTCTGGCCGGTTTCCTCCAGCCGCACATAGCGGGCGGGGCCGCCGGTGCGCTCGGCAAGATCGGTCACGGTGTAGTGGCTTTCGTACTCCGCGCGCACGTCTTCCAATGACCAGTACTGGCCGATGCGCTCCATGGCATCAAAGTCCTCGCCCATCGGCATCACTTCGATCCAGGTGAGGTCGAGACCCCGTTCGGCGCACCAGGCGGTGATCTTCGGCAGTTCTTCCTCGTTGAAGCCCTTCAGGGCTACAGCGTTGATCTTGACGCGCAAGCCTGCCTTTTGCGCCGCATCTATGCCCTTCAGCACCTGCGGCAGGCGGCCCCAGCGGGTGACATCCGCAAATTTTTGCTCGTCCAGCGTGTCGAGTGAGATATTCACCCGGCGCACCCCGGCGGCATAGAGGTCATCGGCGTATTTCACCAGCTGTGAGCCATTGGTGGTCAGCGTCAGTTCCTTGAGGGCGCCGCTTTCCAGATGGCGGCTCATCGCCTGGAAGAAGCTGATGATGCCGCGGCGCACCAGCGGCTCACCGCCGGTGATCCTGAGCTTCTCCACGCCGAGCCGGATGAAAGTTGAGCAGAGCCGGTCCAGTTCCTCCAGCGTCAGCAGGTCCTTCTTGGGCAGAAAGGTCATATTCTCCGACATGCAATAGACGCAGCGGAAGTCGCAGCGGTCGGTGACCGAAAGGCGCAGGTAGGTGATTGCGCGGGCGAAGGGATCAATAAGCGGAGCCGTCATGCCTCCTAGGTAAAGCCGGGCAGGGCCCGCGGCAAGGGGGGAAGCGCTTTTACGTCTGGCAAAGCCTATCAGGCGCGGCTAGGGTCGCGGAATGCGTATGACAATCCTTTCCCTTGCTTCGATTTCCCTATTGGCGGCCTGCAACGGCATCCAGCTCAATTCCGCAATTCTGGGCGGCCAGGGCACCCCGGCAGCTGCCGAACCGCAGGACCCGGTGCTGCAGCCCGCACCAGGGGTTGATGTGACGGAGGCCGCACCGCTGCCTTCTGCGCCGTCCTTCCAAGGCTCTGCCACCACGGTGGCGTCGCTGGGCGACCCCTCGCAGCCGGGTCTGTGGATGGAGACGCCGCTGGTCGCGGCTGAACAGCAGGCGCTGATCCGCTCCAGCCGCAACACCCAAGTGGTGGTGAC
>JBFOLS010000392.1:0-3935 GCA_040830225.1 Leisingera sp. | reverse complement strand
GATTTCCTGCGGCCGCCCCGCGATCAGCGCGTCATAATCCATTTCACCCCGGTTCACCGATTGCTCCTTGAGCGCGAAGTAAAGCTCATCCAGCGGCATCGTGCCATAGTTCACCACCACCTGATCATATTCTGCCTGATAGGTATGGCTGCTGTAATCGGTGCCGATGGACGCCAGCAGCCGGTTGCCGCTGCGTTCCGCACTCAGCAGGCGGCGGGCCACGGTAAAGGCCACATCCTTGTCCTGCAGCGCCCGCATATAGGGCACCAGGTTCATCCCCATTACGTCCGGCGCAAAGGTCCGGTCCGGCGTCATCACTTCCACCTTCGCCCCGGCATTGGCTGCAGTCTCGGCTGCCATGAGGCCGGGATGATCGCCGCTTTCATCATAGATCAGCACATGCGCCGCCGGTTTCACATCGCCTGAAATGATGTCCCAGGCCGAGACCGCATTGGCAGCATCGGCGCGGGTTTCAAACAATTCGGTGTTGGGCATACCTCCGGTGGCCACAATCACCGCATCCGGATTGAGCGCTTCAACATCCTCCGCCTCGGCCCAGCTGTTGAAGCGGAACTCCACGCCGCGGGCCGCGCATTGCGCCATGCGCCAGTCGATGATGCCGATCATCTCAGAACGGCGCGGATTCTGCGCGGTCAGGCGCACCTGCCCTCCGGGCTCAGAGGCCGCTTCGAACACGGTCACATCATGGCCGCGTTCCGCAGCCACCCGCGCGGCTTCCAGCCCCCCGGGGCCCGCGCCCACGACAACCACTTTCTTAAGGGTCTTTGCGGGCGGAATACTGTGCGGCATCGACAGTTCACGGCCTGTCGCCGCGTTATGGATGCACAGGGCCTCACCGGCCTGGTAGATCCGGTCCAGGCAATAGGTCGCCCCAACGCAGGGGCGGATATCATCCTCGCGCCCCTCCATGATCTTCCGCACGATATGAGGGTCCGCCATATGGGCGCGGGTCATGCCCACCATGTCCAGCAGCCCTTCCGACACGGCATGACGCGCAGTCGCAACATCCGGAATCCGCGCGGCGTGGAAGGTTGGCATGCCGGTCGCCTTTTTGACTTCGCCCGCGAAGTCAAGATGCGGGGCTGATTTCATGCCCTGCACCGGAATGATGTCAGTCATCGCCGGGTCGGTATGAATGCGGCCGCGGATGACATTGAGGAAATCCACCATGCCGCTGTCAGCCAGCCGCTTGGAGATTTCCAAACCTTCCTCCGGGGTGATGCCGCCCTTTTGCGCCTCATCCGCGGTGTATCGCAGGCCGACAATGAACTCATCTCCGACCCGCTCCCGCACAGACCGCAGCACATCCATCGGGAACTTCAAGCGGCTTTCCAGTGTCTGGCCGCCATAAGGCCCGTCCAGATCATTGGTGAGCGGCGACCAGAACTGATCCATCAGATGGCCGTAAACCTGCAGTTCAATGCCATCCATACCGCCTTCTTTCATGCGCTCCGCGGCATCAGCAAAATCCGACAGGATCCGAGCGATGTCCCAGTCCTCGGCCAGTTTCGCAAAGGACCGGTGAGCAGGTTCGCGGTGCCGCGACGAGCTGACCGAGGGCAGCCAGTCGCCCTTGTTCCAGCCGGTGCGGCGGCCCAGATGGGTAAGCTGGATCATCACGGCGGCCCCGTGCTCATGCACCTGATCGGTCAGGTTGCGGATCCAGGGCACCACCTCGTCCTTGTAAGCGAGGATGTTGTTGAAGACCGGCGGGCTGTCCTTGCTGACCGCCGCGGACCCGGCCGTCATTGTCAGCGCCACACCCGCCTTTGCCCGCTCTGCATGATAGGCTGCGTACCGTTCCTTGGGCATGCCGTCTTCCGGGTAAGCAGGCTCATGGCTTGTCGTCATGATCCGGTTGCGCAGTGTCAGGTGTTTCAGCTGGTAGGGCTGCAGCAGAGGGTCCTTGGACATGCGGGAATCTCCTGGAGAGTTGTCTGGGCCAGTGTACCCGACATCAACTTGACACATGTGTCAAGTTTACATTCACACCTGTCAGGAATTATTGCCCGCTCCCTGTCCTCCTGCTATGGGTGCAGCATGGATACACCGGATATCTCCCGTGCCCGCCTTGGCGAGGATGACTGGCTTGCTGCCGCCTATGAGGTGCTGACCGAAAGCGGCGTGGAGGCAGTCAAGGTGATGCCTCTGGCCAAGCGGCTTGGCGTGTCGCGCACCAGTTTCTACTGGCACTTTAAGGACCGCGAAGAACTGCTGGAGGCCATGATCCGGCGCTGGGAGGAGAAAAACACCGGCAATCTGGTGGCGCGGACTGAGGCTTATGCCGAGAGCATTGCCGAAGCGCTGTTCAACCTGTTCGACTGCTGGATCGACCCTGAGCTGTTCGATGCGCGCCTTGACTTGGCGATCCGCAACTGGGCCCGCAACGACGCCGCCCTGCAAGACCGGCTGGATCAGGCAGACGCCCGGCGCGAGCATGCGATGATAGAGATGTTCCTGCGTTTCGGATACGACAGGCAGGACGCCTTGGTACGCTGCAAAGCAATGATCTACACTCAGATCGGATATATCTCGATGCAAGTGAGCGAAAGCACCGGCTACCGGATCACGCTGATGCCAGGCTATATCGAAGTGTTTTCCGGCAACCCGCCCGCACAGCGCGATCTTGAGCGTTTCCTGGCCCGGCATGGCTTTCAGCCCGGCAACTGAATGCAGTTGGCACCGCTGCTAGGCCTCGGCAAAACGCCTTCGGTTCTGGCGGAACCAGCGGGTCAGCAGCTGTTTCAATGCCACAACTTTGGCTGCGTGCTGCAGATCCCGGTGGCTGAGCAGCCAGATCGGCGCATAGGGGGCAAGCGGGATGTGCTCCAGCCGGACCAGCCCGGAGGCCCTGCCTAGAAATAGAGGCATTTGCAGCACCCCCATTCCGGCCTGTGCCGCAGACATGAGTGCAATCATATCGTCGAAACGGGCCCTAATCCGAGTGCGCGGGTGAATCGCCGTGGCTGCCGAAGGCGGAACCTCCTGACCAGTATACAGGAGCCAGTCCAGCTCTTCCTCAGGCTGGGATGCGGCCTTGTGCGCCAATTCCGGTGTCGCAAAACACCCGCGCTGCTGCTCGGTCAGGCGCCGTCCGACAAGGGTACTGCCCGGATCCTTGCTGATGCGCACAGCGATATCGGCTTCCCTGCGGCCCAGATCCAAGATGTCATACCCCGCTTTCACAGTCAGTTCGACAGATGGGTAGAGCCTAGTGAACTCCTCCAGAACAACTGCCAGATGGCTTTGAATCAACAGCTGCGGAGCGGTGAACGTCAGAGGGCCGGACAATCCGCCATCTTCGCCAGCAAACCGCCGCAACAGGCTGTCCTCTTCCTGCTGCATCCGTTCGGCCGCTCCGGCGATGGCCAGTGCCGCACCAGTTGGGACATAACCATCCGCAAGGCGTTCAAACAACGGGCGGCCCAAAGCAGCCTCGGCCCGCTGCACCCGCCGGGCCACGGTCGTATAACTAATACCGAGAGCAGCGCCTGCTGCTGCCAGCGTCCCTTCGCGCACCAGGACCAGGATGGTCCGCATGTCGTCCCATTGCAGATCCTTCATGACATGCATTTTTGCACGCAGGTTATGCATATGCACGTGTTTTCGCATGCTCAGTTTGCTCCCATCTTTCCTGCGCTTGGACAGAAAAGGAGACGAGCATGATCTACGCCTACGCAAACATCATCGTGGAATTCCCCGAACAGCTGGCGGCCTACCGCGAAAGGGCCGGCGAGGCTCTGGCCCGTCACGGCGGCCAAGTTTTGCACACTACACCAGAGCAGACGATCCTGGAAGGGGAATCCGATCAGCTAGGGATCGGAGCGATTCTGGGATTTGACAGCAAGGAGGGTGCACTGGCGTGGATCAACGACCCGGAGCTGTCTGAAATTCACGCCCTCCGGAACAGCATC
>JBFOLS010000391.1:0-6143 GCA_040830225.1 Leisingera sp. | reverse complement strand
TTGTCGAGGTACTTGTTTTCACTGCCCTGGCCTTCGACAAACTCGAGGAACGAGCGGTAGAAGAAGGCGATGGCGTGCAGGAACACGAGGCCGGCAAAGGCGACCAGCAGGATCTTGAACAGGAAGTAGGCGTTGAATCCGTTCGGGCTGAAGCCGATGGTCTCCACGTTCCAGCGCAGCGCGCGGGACTTCATCACCAGCCGGTCCAGGCTGTCCGAGGCCGAGGGCTTCGGCACGATCAGGTGCCGCCACAGGAAGAACCATCCGTACATCCAGGTGAGCACCGCAGCGGGCATCATGAACAGCAGCGAGCCGACCATGTCCACGACCTTCTTGGCCCGGAAGCTGATACCCGAATAGATCAGGTCAACGCGCACATGGCCGCCCTGCACAAATGTGTACGTCACACAAAGGCAGACAACCAAGGCATTGTAAAACTTCAGTTCTTCGGCAAACCAGCTGATATCCTGGCTGAACGGAATACCAAAGCCGAAGCTGATGTCGGGCCGGGCAAAAACGCGCTGCATGAAGACGATGATGATCTGCTGCAGAACCATCAGAAGGCCTGCCCAGGCAAAGAAACGGCCAACGGTATTGGCCAGCCCCTCAAGGCCCCGCACCATGCCCCACATGAAGCCGCGGAAGTACAAGCCAACGCCGGTCAGCACCAGGAAGGCGGTGAAGACGACAAAGAAAAACTCGACCGAGCCGCCATAGTAGACAAACCGCATGACCGAGGCCTTGTCGGACCAGTCAAGCCAGAGCTGCGGGTGGGTGATGGCGTAGCCGAAGTTGTAGAAGGCGCCGGCGAGGTTCTGGATCAGCCAGGCGAGCCCGCCCCAGATAGCGCCAAAGAAGGTGATGCCACTCTCTTCCTGCATGTTTCCCCCGGGAAGATTGCTGCGAAGCTGCTGCTAGCGGGTTGGGCGCGCGGCGATGGCCGGCCGTCCCGCAGTTTCAGCAACTGCATGTGGATCCCCCGCGCTGAACGCGGAGGATCCGATTGATGCCGTTACGGCAGATTAGCCCAGGACGCGGTCGCGCTGAACGCGGTAGGCGCCTTCGGATTTGGTGATCCAGCCCGAGGAGGCTTTCATCGAGGCTTCGACGCTGCCGCGGATCTTCGCGAACAGCTCATCGCCCATGAACTCGTCCAGGGTTTCCTTGGTCGCGGAGCCAAAGGCATCCCAGACGCTGTCCGGGAATTCCAGGGTCTTCACGCCGCCGGACTGCAGGCGCTGCAGCGCTGCACCGTTATTGTTCATGAACTGCGCCAGGCTCCACTGGTGGCCGGCACCGGCTGCGGTTTCGATGATCTTCTGGTGCGCCGGCGACAGGCTGTCAAAGACGTCGCGGTTGGTGGCAACCGACAGCGCCGCGCCCGGCTCGTGGAAGCCCGCGGTGTAGTAGGTCTTGGTGATTTCCTGGAAGCCGGCCTTTTCATCCGCCCAGGGGCCGATCCACTCGGTGCCGTCAATCGCGCCGGAGGACAGCGCCTGATACACTTCTGAGCCCGGGATGTTCTGAACGGATGCGCCCAGCTTGCCCAGCGCCTTGCCGCCCAGGCCCGGCATCCGGAACTTCAGGCCGTTGAAGTCTTCGGGGCCATTGATTTCCTTGTTGAACCAGCCGCCGGCCTGCGGGCCGGTGTTGCCTCCGATGAAGGACTTCAGGCCGAAGATCTGACCGAGTTCGTCATGCAGCGCGTGGCCATCGCCATGGTAGTACCAGTTCACCAGCTCCTGCGGGGTCATGCCGAAGGGCACAGCGGTGAAGTAGGCATAGCCCGGGTGCTGGCTGACAAAATAGTAGTCAGCGGCGTGGTACATGTCGGCCTGGCCCGCGGTCACGGCGTCGAACACTTCGAACGCGCCGACCAGCTCGCCCGCGGCTTTCAGGTCAACGGTCAGGTCGCCGTCGGACATGGTGGTGATGGTGTCTGCAATAAATTGCGCGGAATCATGCACACCTGCCAAGCCGCGGCCCCAGGTGGTGACCATGGTCAGGGTGCGCTTGCCCTGGGCATAGGCCGGAGCCGCCAGGGTGCTGGCTGCTGCTGCGGTCCCGCCCAGCGCGGAAGTCTTCAGAAAAGAACGGCGATCCATTTATTATTCCTCCCATTTATCAATTCGGATTGCCCGGGTGTTCCCCCGGGCGGATCGGTTCGAGTGCCGTCAGCCTAGCGGCGGCGAATTTTATGTGAATACCTAGTACTGCGTAGAACGGGACGTTTTTCCGCGGTTTTCCAAGAAATGTTGCGCATTTCAGGCGCGAAGGCAATTTGCGTTACGCACGCGGCACGGGTGAGCCTTCCTGCTTCACTGATTCTTCTGGGCGGACCGGCAACGATTCGCTACAAGACTCCGGCCTGTTCAATCTGGAGGGCCGATGCGCCTGTTCCGCTCTCTATTGCGCCCGGACTATGCGCAAAAGCTTTCGCTTCTGATGACCCTGCCGCTGATCGTGGCCGGCACTGCTATTGCGCTGGTGGTGGGGTCGCAATCGCGGGCGCTGGCAGAACGGGAGATCCAGGCGCTGGAACAGCAGCTTCTGGAGGCCAAGAAGGCCGAGTTGCGCAACTATGTGACCCAGGCGCGCAACGGATTTGCGCATATCTATGGCCTTGCGGCCCCGGATGATGCCCTCGCCAAGGAGCAGGTCACCCAGATCCTCAGTGCAATGATCTACGGGAAAGACGGGTTCTTCTTTGTCTATGACTACGACGGCACCAATCTTGTAAGCCCGCGGCAAACCGAATTCATCAACCGCAACTGGACCGGCCTGACCGATAGTTCAGGGGTGCCCGTGGTCGATGAATTCATCCGCCTGGCGCGCGATGGTGCAGGCTGGCACAGTTTCACCTGGGAGAAGCCTTCGACCGGAGAAGAGGCGCAGATGATCGCCTATGTGCTCGGCCTGCAGGACTGGCAGTGGGCCATCGGCACCGGCGTGTTTATCGACGATGTGCTGGCCTCTGTGGCGGCCTCGCGGGCCGAGGTGGAAGCACGCGTCCAGCGCACTTTTATCTACATCGGCGGTATTACCCTGGTTTCGCTGGCGTTGGTTTTTGCCTCCGGCATGTTCCTAAACATCCGCGAGCGCCGCTTGGCCGATGCCAAACTCAAGGAACTGACACAGCGGGTGTTCGATGCCCAGGAGGAAGAGCGCGGCCGGGTGGCGCGCGAATTGCACGACGGCATCAGCCAGCTTTTGGTCGGGGTGCGCTATGCGCTGGACAACACCCGGCGCCGCCTCTCGCGCGGTGACAGCGAGGCAGCCCAGGCGCCTTTGGAGAAAGGCACCGAAAACCTGCTGACCGCCATCACCGAAGTGCGACGGATCAGCCGCGACCTGCGCCCGGGCGTGCTGGACGATCTGGGCCTCGGCCCGGCGCTGAAAGCGCTGACCGACGACTTTGCCGCCCGCACCGGGATTGATACAGAGTTCTCCACCGTGGTCTTCCGCAACCGCCTGGACCAGGATTCCAAGATCGCACTCTACCGGATCGCCCAGGAAGCCCTGACCAACATCGAGCGTCACGCCGAGGCCAGCAGGGTCAGCATCGACCTGCGCGGCCACAAGCGCGGCGCCACCATGCGGATCACCGACAACGGCCGCGGATTGCCGCCACGTGATGCCCGCAGCGGCCCCGGCATAGGCCTCAGGAACATGCAGGAACGGATCGAGCAGCTTGACGGCACCCTGCGCATTCTGTCATCACGTGGCACCCAAAGCGGCACGGTGATCGAGGCCAGCCTGCCTCTCAGCCACCTGCTGCCGCCTGGAGAAGAGGGAACGCCGGTTCAACTGCCATAGGGAGATGGCAGGCGGGCGGGCCCGGCAAAGGAAAGCTGCATTGGGGGAATGATGGCTGATCCGGTAAAAGTTCTGATCGTGGATGACCACCCGATGGTGGCCGAAGGCATCCAGTCGATCCTGGAAAGCTATGACGATATCGAGGTGGTCGGCTCGCTGACCGACGGGCGCGATGCGGTCGACCAGATGGGCGCGCTGGCGCCGGACGTGGTGCTGATGGACCTGAACATGCCCAAGCTCGGCGGCCTCAGTGCAACCGAGATCATCCTGGAAGAACACCCGGGCACCCGTATCCTGATCCTGTCGATGCACGACAGTCCCGAATACATCTCCACTGCGCTCAGCCACGGCGCCATGGGCTATGTGCTGAAGGACGTGCCCACGGACGAAATCAAACAGGCCATCGACGCGGTGATGGAAGGCGAGACCTACCTCTGCACCGGCGCGGCTGGCTCACTGAAGCCCAAGGGCGATGACGCCCGCGAAGCACTCACTGGCCGGGAACAAACCATCCTGCTGGAACTGGCGCAGGGCAAGTCCAACAAAGAAGTCGCGCAAGCGCTTGATATTTCAGTCAGAACTGTCGAAACCCACCGCAAGAACATCAAGCGCAAGCTGGGCATATCCTCCACCGCCGGCCTCACCCGCTACGCTCTGGAGCATGGCGTTCTGCAGGGCACCGGCGCCGGGTTCTGATCCGCTCACCCAGAATTTTCTTTGCGGCCGATCCTTCCTGCCCTAGCTTCCCGGGCCAAGGAGACGCGTCATGACCCTCGCCAAGCCCCCGATCCCGCCGGAAACCCAGGCCAAGTGGCAGCGGGTGGTGGATCTGGTGGCGGAACTCACCGACGTCCCTGCCGCGCTGATCATGGCAACGGTGGACAAGGACCACCGGGTGAAGGTCTCGAATTCCGCGGAAGGCAATCCCTACTATCCGGGCCGCAAGTACCACTTGAACGAAAAGCTCTACTGCTTTGGCGTCTTTGAAAACGACGGTGAACTGGTGGTCGAGGACGCCCAGTGCGAGCCGCGCTGGCAGGACAACGAGGATATGGAACACGCGATGTCCTTCTACATCGGCTATCCGATCAAATGGCCGGATGGCGAGGTCTACGGCACCATCTGTGTGCTCGACACCCGCCGCAACAAGCGGGCGCTGATGTTCCGCAAAGGCCTGCAGGAATTCTGCCGGGTGGTCGAGGGCGATCTGGCGCTGCTCTTGGAAGTGGCCCAGCGCAAACAGGCCCAGGCCGAACTGCGCGAGACCGTGCGCGCCCGCGAAGACACCATCAGGCGCCGCACCAAGGCGCTGGAGGATGCCAATACCGCGCTGCGCGTGCTGATCGACAATGTCGAGGCCTCCCGCCACGAGACCGAGCAGCAGATCGTGCAGCAGATCAAGGGGATGGTGCTGCCATACGTCGCCAAGCTCCGCCATCTGGACGCGGACCGGGAGCTGCAGAGCGCCTATCTCCTGATGATCGAGGACAACCTCAAGAACATCACCTCAACCCTTTCCTCCAAGCTTACCGAGACGCTGGAGCAGCTGACGCCTGCAGAAACCGAAATCATGCAGCTGATCATGATGGGCCGCACCACCAAGGAGATCGCCGCCACCCTGGGCCGCGAGACCAGCACCATCGATTTCCACCGCAACAACATCCGCCAGAAACTGGGCCTCAGCCGGCGCGAAAACCTGCGCCAGCACCTGATTGCGCTGAGTTCGGCGGAGTAACGCGTTACCCGAGACTGTTCAGCAGCGCCTTTGACGGATCCCCTGTCGCAGGCAGCCCGCGGCTGGATTGGTAAGCACTGATCGCAGCACGGCTTTTCGGCCCCAGCACCCCGTCTGCACCGCCGGTATCGAAACCCTTAGCCGTCAATCGTTTCTGCAGCAGGATACGGTCGTCCTTGGTCAGCCCGTACTGATCCGGCGGGAAACTGGCGCGCAAGGGGCCGCCGCCCGCGATGCGGTCGGCCAGATGGCCCACCCCGATCGCATAGGAGTCGGAATTGTTGTAGCGCTTGATCGCATTAAAGTTGCCGGTGACGATGAAGACCGGCCCGCCCTCCTGCGGCTGCAGGCTGCGGCCGCCGGGCGTGCCCGGCGCACCGGCCTCGCCGCCCCACTTCACACCGCGGGTCCAACCGTTTCTTTGCAGATACGCGGCAGTAGAGGCTAAGGCGTCCGAAGGATCTTCCGACCAGATATCGCGGCGCCCGTCGCCGGTGAAATCCACTGCATAGGCCTGGTAGGAGGTCGGAATGAACTGAGTGTGCCCCATGGCCCCCGCCCAGCTGCCGGTCATCCGCGCAGGGGTTATGTC
>JBFOLS010000390.1:0-3185 GCA_040830225.1 Leisingera sp. | reverse complement strand
AGTTCTGAAAATGAACACCTACACCAAGATCACCAAGCTGGTTCTGCCCTCGGCCCTGCCGCTGATCTTTACCGGTCTGCGTCTATCCCTGGGTGTGGGTTGGATGGTTCTGATCGCGGCAGAGATGCTGGCGCAGAACCCAGGGCTCGGCAAGTTTGTCTGGGACGAGTTCCAGAACGGCTCCTCCCAGTCCTTGGCGAAAATCATCGTTGCGGTTCTGACCATCGGCATCATCGGCTTCCTACTTGATCGTGTGATGTACGCCCTGCAGTCGCTCTTTACCTTCACGAACAACCGGTGATCGCCCATGTCTGTTCTTGAATTCAACAATGTGTCCAAGAGCTTTGGTGAAGGCACCGCCCGCACCGATGTTCTGAAAGACATCAACCTGAAAATTGAGGAGGGCGAGTTCCTCGTGCTCCTCGGCTTCTCCGGCACCGGCAAGACCACCCTGATCAACCTGATGGCTGGGCTGGAAATGCCCTCCAAGGGCTCCGTCACCTTCCAGGGCAAGGAGATCACTGGACCCGGACCCGAGCGCGGCGTGGTGTTCCAAAGCTACTCGCTGATGCCCTGGCTGACTGTGGACGGCAATGTGGGCCTTGCGGTCGAAACGATCTTCCCCGGTATCCCCAAGGCTGAGAAAACCGCGAAGGTCGACCACTACGTCAAAATGGTGGGGCTAGGCCACGCCAAGACCCGCCGTCCGGCCGAATTGTCCGGAGGGATGCGCCAGCGGGTCAATGTGGCACGCGCGCTGGCGATGGATCCCGAGGTCCTGCTGCTGGATGAGCCGCTGTCGGCGCTGGATGCGCTGACCCGTGCGAACTTAGCGGATGAGATCGAGGCGATCTGGGGCGCGGACAAGAAGACCTGTGTTCTGATCACCAATGACGTGGACGAAGCAATCCTTTTGGGCGACCGTATCATCGCGCTGAACCCGGATGGGTCGCTGGGCGGGGAATTCAATGTCTCCATCCCCCGCCCGCGTGATCGCTCTGCCATGAACAATGACAAGGCCTTCAAGCGCCTGCGTGCGGATGTAACGGCCTACCTGATGGATGTGGGCATACAGGGCAAGATCGAGGGCACCAAGCTGCTGCCCGATGTGACCCCGATCCATGGCCTACCTGCGGCGGTGGCCGAGGCGTCGCAGTCGCTGACCGAGGAACGCTTCCTCGACTTCTCGCAGTTGCACAAGATCTACCCGACCCCCAAAGGGCCGCTGACAGTGGTCGAGGACTTCAACCTCAAGATCAATAAAGGCGAGTTCATCTCGCTGATCGGCCACTCGGGTTGCGGCAAGTCCACGGTACTGACCATGGCCGCCGGGCTTAACCCGATCTCTAAAGGGGCCATCAAGCTGGACAGGAAGCACGTCGAAGGCGCTGATCCGGAGCGTGCGGTGGTGTTCCAGTCACCAAACCTGTTCCCCTGGCTAACTGCGCGTGAGAACTGCGCCATCGGGGTGGACAAGGTCTACCCAAGGGCGTCCCAAGCCGAACGGCAGGACGTTGTGGAATACTACCTCGAGCGCGTGGGCCTAGGCGATGCCATGGACAAGCCCGCCAGCGCCATGTCGAACGGCATGCAGCAGCGGGTCGGCATCGCCCGCGCCTTTGCCCTGTCGCCCAAACTGCTGCTGCTGGATGAGCCTTTTGGCATGCTCGACAGTCTCACCCGCTGGGAGCTGCAGGAGGTGCTGATGGAGGTCTGGAGCCGCACTAAGGTGACCGCCATATGCGTGACCCACGACGTGGACGAGGCGATCCTGCTGGCCGACCGGGTGGTGATGATGACCAATGGGCCCCAGGCCACTATCGGCAAGATCACCAAGGTCGGCCTGCCCCGCCCCCGCACCCGCAAGGCGCTGCTGGAGCACCCGGACTACTACACCTATCGGCAGGAGGTGCTCAATTTCCTGGAGGAATACGAGCATGGAGCGAAACCCAAGCTGGAACCGGCCGCAACCAAGATCGCAGCGGAGTAAAGCCATGACTGAGAAACTCGTCATCATCGGGGCCGGCATGGCTTCGGGCCGGGTCATCGAGCATCTGCTCGATACAGACCCGGATGCCTATGACATCACCCTTTTCAACGCCGAGCCGCGCGGCAACTACAACCGCATCATGCTGTCGCCGGTGCTGTCGGGCGAGAAAACCTATCAGGACATCGTTACCCATTCAGATGAGTGGTACGCGGAACACGGCATCACCTGCCGGTTTGGCGAACATGTGGTGAAGATCGACCGCGAGAAGAAGGTGGTCGAGGGCGAAAACGGCCGTGTGCCCTATGACAAACTGGTGATCGCCACCGGCTCCGCACCTTTCATCATCCCAGTGCCCGGGCACGACCTGCCAGGGGTGATTTCCTACCGCGACCTGGACGACACCAACGCAATGATCGAGGCCGCGGCCAAGGGCGGCAGGGCGGTAGTGATCGGCGGCGGCCTGCTGGGGCTCGAAGCTGCCGCGGGTCTCAAGGAACGCGGCATGGACGTAACCGTGCTGCACCTGATGGGCCACCTGATGGAACGGCAACTGGATGAGGCTGCAGGCTACCTGCTGCGCAAGGATCTGGAGGCGCGCGGCATCACCGTGAAGACACAGGCCTCAACCAAGGCGATTCTGGGTGAAGACCGTGCCAAGGCGGTTCTGCTGGAAAGCGGCGAGACACTGGGCGTCGATCTGGTGGTGATGGCCGTGGGCATCCGCCCGGAAACCCGCCTGGCCAATGATGCCCATCTCAGCGTGGCGCGCGGGATCGAGGTGAATGCGCAGATGCAGACCTCTGATCCGGACATCTATGCGGTCGGCGAATGCGTGGAATTCGACGGTCACCTCTTCGGCCTGGTGGCGCCGCTCTATGACCAGGCAAAGGTTCTGGCCGACAGCCTGCTGAGCCGGCCGAATGCTTTTGCCGTCAAGGAACTGGCCACCAAGCTCAAGGTCACCGGTTGCGATCTGTTCAGCGCCGGGGACTTTGCCGAGGGCGAGACCCGCGAGGACATCGTCTTCCGCGACCCCTCCCGAGGTATCTACAAACGCCTGGTGATCGAAGAGGACCGGCTGATCGGCGCTGTCATGTACGGCGACACTGCAGACGGAAGCTGGTTCTTCGGCCTGATAAAGGACGGCACCGACATCGAAGAGATGCGCGAGACGCTGATCTTCGGCCCAGCGTTT
>JBFOLS010000389.1:0-3789 GCA_040830225.1 Leisingera sp. | reverse complement strand
GCGCGGGGTGGCAGACAAATGGCAGTTTCGGGGCCTTCCAGCCTGGCCACGGTTTCCTCGCAGTTTGCGCAGGACTGGGTTGCAGCCTTGCGGACCTGCTGCACCGGGGCGCAATTGTCCTCACTCCTGCAAAGATCGGGGATGCAAGCTGCCGGGGGCGGCCAGGCCACGCGGGTCACGCTGGATCAGATCGTCCGCCTGTACCAGATTGCCGCCGTCGAAACCGGAGATGAGATGATGGGGCTTTGGAGCCGTCCCGTCCGGGCCAGAGCACTGCAGCATTTGCTGACAACAGTCCGCGAGGCGTCCTCTCTGCCGTCAGCTCTGCACCGGTTTTCAACCTTCTGGAACCTGCTGCTGGACGATTACCGGCTGGACCTTGAAACTGGCAGCGGCCATGCCGGGATACGGCTGGTGCCGCGCGGCAGCCAGCCGGTTCAGCGTTTTGGCCATATGCTGATCCTCAAGCTGGCACATGGTTTGCTGTCTTGGCTGGCAGGGCACGAAGTTCCGGTCCGGGCCGTTCAGTTTGCCTTCGCGCGCCCGGGGTTCGCGAGCGATTACTCGGTGATCTTCCCCGCACAGGTCAGCTTTGAAGCGCAGCAGTCCGCGATATTCTTCGAAACGGCGGAAATGGGTCCGGCCCAAGTCCGAAGCACTGCAGAGCTGAAAGCCTTTCTGGACCGGGCGCCCCGCGATTGGATATTCACCGGGTTCCACGAGCATGCCCAGTCGCTGCGGGTGCGGGAGTTCCTCTACCGGACGCGTTGGGAAGATTGCCAACTGGCCGGGGCCGCCCGGGCCATGCATGTCACGCCCAGAACCCTGATAAGGCGGCTGGAAACAGAAGAGACGTCTTTCCAGGCCATCAAGGACGGCCTGCGCCGCGACCTGGCCATTCGCGATTTGCAGGCCGGAAGCAAAAGCATCGAGGAAATTTCGCAGGATGTCGGGTTTTCCTCAGCCGCAAACTTCCACCGGGCTTTCCGGCGGTGGACCGGGGTGACGCCAAGCTCGTACCGCAAGCTTGGCACCTGAGTTCCGGCTTTAGGCAGAACGAGGCGCGTTATTGCCCTGCATCCCACCGATTTTGGCTAGGCTTGGAAGGCCCCGGCGTGATCGGGGAACAGTGTTTGGATGAACTCTAGCGTCCGTTTCAGCGCCATTTCGCGGTTATAGGCATGCGGGAACAGATGCAGCTTCTGCCAGTAACCGTCGGTCAGCGTGTCGATCCAATCGCCGGGCAGGGGGGCTTCGCCGGGATACTCAGGCGCCAGCTGGCGGCAGATCTCTCCCAGCATCTCTGAACGGTTCTTCTCGAACTGGCCGGTGATTTCGGCATATTGCGGAACAAAGTTCTGCTCGCCGAAGAAGGCAAACCAGACTGCAAGCGTGCTGGGATTGCAGATCTTCGGGCTGAAGTCGGCCTCGATGATCGTGCGCAAGCGCTGTGCTGGATCGTCGCCTGCCTTGGCCAGCGCCGCCTGCCAATGGGTTTCATAGGTCTGGTACTGGTCGCGCAGGGCCTCTGCCAGAATGCCGGTCTTGGATTTGAAGTAGAAGACGGCAACCCCCTGCGACAGCCCGGCCTCGTTGGCCACGGTCGCCAAGGTCGTTTTGGCCAGCCCGTTGGTCACAATCGACTTCTGGGTCGCATCGAGAATCTGCCGCCGCCGCTTGTCGGCGTTTTCCTTGCGTTCCTTGCGCGGCTTCTTACCGCTGCTGTCCGATGCCGCCATGAGAAATCCAAAATGCCAATTTTCTCCCTTGTTCCACAAATCGCTGCGCCTGTCAGCTGGATTATTTTTATTTGAGCGCTCAAAAAAACTTTACGGCAAAATCCTTCTCTACTAGGCTCCGGTGAGCAACAGCCGAACCAGGAGAGATTCATGGGGCAGCACGACAGGTATGACGCCATCGTGGCGGGCGCCGGGCACAACGGCCTGACAGCCGCCTGTTATCTGGCCAAGGCCGGGTTGAAGGTTCTGGTGGTCGAAAAGAACGAGTGGATTGGCGGTGCAGCGGTGAGCCGGTCGCTGCATGAGGGCTGGACCTATTCCAACTGCTCCTATGTCTGCTCACTGCTGCGCCGCGAGATTGTGCGGGATCTGGAATTGCCGAAATACGGGCTGCAGGTGATCCCCTATGAAGGCGGTGCCAGCTTCAGCCATGACGGTGATTACTTTGCCTACATGTCTGACCACGACGCCCTGCGCCGGGAGATCGCCCGTCATAGCGCCCATGATGCCGATGCCTATGACCGCTTCAGCCAGACGGTGATCCGCCAGTGCCGCTTCATCCGGCCTTTCCTGTTGCGCAACGCGCCGGACCCGACTTCGCTGAAGCCGCGCGACATCGGCGAGCTGCTGTTCCTGATCAAACAGGCGCATGGGCTGGGGAAAAAGGAACTGGGCGAAACGCTGCGGTTCTGGTCGATGTCGATTGGCGACTTTCTGGACGAACATTTCGAGAATGACCTGATCAAGGCGCATATTGCCGGGGCAGGGATCATCGGCACCGGCCTTGGCGTCTATTCGCCCGGCACCGCCTATGTGCTGCTGCATCACTACATGGGCGACGTGGATGGCGCAATCGGCGCCTGGGGCTTTGCTCGCGGCGGCATGGGGGCGATCTCCAATGCGCTGGGCGCCTGTTTTGAGGAGTCCGGCGGCACTATAGTCACCGGTTCCGGCGTCGACCGTTTCCTGGTGGAGAATGGCAAGGTGACCGGCGTGGCGCTGGACAACGGCGACGAGTACCGCGCGCCCATCGTCGCTTCGAACATGGATGTGAAACGCACCTTCCTGGAGCACACCGGCCAGCAGCATCTGCCCGACGACTTCGTGAAGGCGGTCAAGCGGTTCAAGATCCGCGGCTCCTCGGGCAAGCTGAACATCGCCTTGGATGCGCTGCCCGAGTTTCCGGCAGCCCCCAAAGGCGCGCCTTTCCTGCGCGGCGACCTGCATTGCGCCGAAAGCCTGAACGAACTGGAGCGCGCCTATGACGACTGGAAGGAGGGACGCTGGTCGCAGAACCCTTATTTCGACATGCTGATCCCGAGCCAGATCGACCCGACTATGGCGCCGCCGGGCAAACACATGATGACGGTCTTTGTGCAATATGCGCCTTACGACCTGGAAGTCGGCGGCGTCCGCGCAGGCACCAACTGGAACGGCCAGACCCGCGGTGCCTTTGCCGATTGCGTCTTTGACAAGCTGGAACAGGCCTGCCCCGATATCCGCAGCAAGACCCTGCATGCCGAAATCCGCACCCCCTGGGACATCGAGCAGGAAGTCGGCCTGACCGAAGGCAACATCTTCCAGGGCGAGCTGACCTTTGACCAATTGCTCTTCAACCGCCCGGTGCCGGGCTATGCGCAATACGACACGCCCATCGACGGCATGTATATCGTCGGCTCCTCGGCGCATCCCGGCGGCGGCGTGATGGCCGCGCCGGGCGCCAATGCGGCGCGGGAAATCCTGCGCAACATCGGGCGCGGCGGCGCCATGACCGGCTACGCGGCCTGAGGAGCGGAACATGACCACGGCAACCTACGACGCAATTGTCATCGGTGCGGGCCACAACGGGCTGGCAGCCGCTGCGACGCTGGCCCGCAAGGGCAAATCCGTTTGCGTGATCGAAAAGAACGAGACCGCCGGCGGCATGGCCCGCAATACCACACTGGCGGGCGGCATCCAGGTGCCGGAGATCGCGCATCTGCTCTACAACCTGCACCCCAAGGTGAAGAAGGAACTGGGTCTAGGCACCGCCCGCGCGCCGCTGGAGGTG
>JBFOLS010000388.1:0-2367 GCA_040830225.1 Leisingera sp. | reverse complement strand
GGGCTCGAAGTTCAGCACGCCCTGGCGCGGCGCGGTGATGGCCGTGGCGGAAGTGGCGGTGAGGAGGGCGAGGCCCAGAAAACTGACGCTCCAAGCAACATTTCCAATGTAGGCGTGTGCATCAAGGTCGGCACTAGAGAGGCGCCTCAGGCTTTTCTGGATCATTGGTTTGCCTCATTGGCTGTGATTTCCTCGGGGGGAGCGACAGACAGTGAAATTTCGATCATGGCGTGAGCGTCTAATGAAATGTTCAAGGAATCCTCAATTGCTGCTGCATCAGTGAGAAAGAACCTGCCTTTCGGAGACACCGCAGTCGGATCATCACTCACGGGAGGAAGCTTGAACTTTCCGCTTGCAATGCGGTCAAATTCAGCAGGCAAGCTATCTTTGAAGACGGCCGCCAATGTACGGGCTGCTTGGCTGCCGTCAGTTGAATACAGTGAGCAGGTTTGCTTCCAGCCGCTTCTTCCACTTTCAGAAAATGAGACGAGCAAGCGTGATGATGATGAGCCAGGGGCGTTGAGTGTCACCGAAACAGGCGTTATTGCCGGAAATCTTTGCGGTTTATCAGGGGCGTTGTCTCTATTAAGGACGACTTCAAACAATTCAGCATCTGTGAGAGTGCCGAAGTCCTGAAGACTATCTTCGCCCGAGCGCAAGCCGGCCATCGCTTGGGCCATATAAGGCAAGAGCCCTTTTTGCCAGCTCGAGAGTGTTGCATAGGCTGCTCTCCAGTCACGCAACTCAGATGCTTGTTCTTCAGACGTGAGGGACCAGCCAAGCTTTTCAAATGCAGAGCGTGAAGCCTTGGGGCCGGGGGACGGTTGTGAGCAGAAGGCGACAACACTTTCTATAGAAGGCAAGTCGAAGGCCGATGCCGGCGCTGTTCCGAAAATGAAAATTGATACACTGGCCGCAATTGCCCGGCGCAGCGCGCCGGGCAGCGCCCGTCCCGCCCCCCACGGGGCGGGCGCTTCGCACCCTCCCCGCCGGGACGGGCGCTGGACACTGCCGTGACGCGCTGCGGGAGCCATTTACTTGCCGATCGCTTTCAGCACCGCCTCACCCAGGCCGGCCGGGCTTTCGGCGACCACGATGCCTGCGGATTTCATCGCTTCGATCTTATCGTCAGCACCGCCCTTGCCGCCGGCGACAATGGCGCCCGCGTGGCCCATGCGGCGGCCCGGAGGGGCGGTGCGGCCTGCAATGAAGCCAGCTACCGGCTTGGAGCGGCCCTTCTTGGCCTCATCCGCCAGGAACTGCGCGGCCTCTTCCTCGGCGGAGCCGCCGATTTCGCCGATCATTATGATGCTTTCGGTTTCGTCATCGGCCAGGAACCACTCCAGCACGTCGATATGCTCGGTGCCTTTGATCGGGTCGCCGCCGATGCCGACGCAGGTCGACTGGCCCAGGCCGACGTCGGAGGTCTGCTTGACCGCCTCATAGGTCAGGGTGCCGGAGCGGGAGACAACGCCGACATTGCCGCGCTTGTGGATGTGGCCGGGCATGATGCCGATCTTGCAGGCGTCGGGGGTGATCACGCCGGGGCAGTTGGGGCCGATCAGGATCGAGGAGGAGTTCTCCAGCGCCCGCTTCACCTTCATCATGTCGAGCACCGGGATGCCTTCGGTGATGGCGACGATCACGTCCATTTCGGCATCAATCGCCTCGAGGATCGAGTCCGCGGCAAAGGGCGGCGGCACGTAGATGACGGAGGCGTTGGCCTCGGTCACGTGCTTGGCTTCATGCACGGAGTTGAAGACCGGCAGGTTCAGGTGGGTCTGGCCGCCTTTGCCGGGGGTCACGCCGCCGACCATCTGGGTGCCGTAGGCGATGGCCTGTTCGGAGTGGAATGTGCCCTGCGAGCCGGTGAAGCCCTGACAGATGACTTTGGTGTTTTCGTCGATAAGGACTGCCATGTTCTAGGTTCCTTCAAGCGGTATGTGTGTGTTGGGTCTGCGGGGTGGCCAGTGCTCGGCCGTCGAAGCGGATTTTCTCGAGGGTGGCCCGCCCCAGGACCACGCTGGGAAGTACTCTGAAACCGCCGCGGAATTCATAGATCCCGCGCCTGAGTTTCTGACGGATCAGCGGCCAGCCCTTGGGCCTGTGGCGCGGCGGGCCGATGGCGTGTTCGTCCGGTGCCTCGTGGCCATGTTCGGCAAGCGCCGGCTGGCCCTGATAGACCTTGATGCCGCGGGCCGGCAGCGAGGCATCGAAGTTGAACAGCAGGTTGTCGAGCGTGATGTCGAACGGGCGGCTGTCCAGCAGGTGCTGGGCTGCCTTGCGCGAGATCACATATGCCGCACCGCCGGCGTGGCGGGACAGCATCCGGCGGACACCGCGGCCCAGATGGGTGAAGCCATCCTT
>JBFOLS010000387.1:0-8303 GCA_040830225.1 Leisingera sp. | reverse complement strand
TCAGATCCGGTCCCTTGGCGCCGGCTTCGCGCATCTGGCGCCCGGCCTCGACCAGCATCAGGAACACCACGCCGGCCGCGCAGAAATAGCCCAGATCGCCGCTTTCATCCTGACGGTTGGGGTTCACCACCGCCACGCAATCCGGCAGCGTCTCGCCGCCCAAGTGGTGGTCCAGCACAATCACGTCGGCGCCCTTGGCGGCAGCAATCGGTTCATGGCTGAGGGTGCCGCAGTCTACGCAGATGATCAGATCGTGTGCTAAGGCCAATTCCTGCATGGCCGGCACATTGGGGCCATAACCCTCGTCGATGCGGTCGGGGATATAGAGCGTCGCCTCCAGCCCCATCTGCCGCAGCCAGACCAGAAGCAGTGCGGCAGAGCTGCCGCCGTCGACATCGTAGTCGGCAAAGACCGCAATCCGCTGCTTGCGTTGCACGGCTTGCAGAAACCGCGCAGCGGCGGCTTCCATATCCTTCATCTCACGCGGGTCCGGCAGCAATTCCTTCAGCTTGGGCTCCAGGAATCCCTTGGCCTCCATCGCAGGCACGCCGCGCCGGGCCAGAACCTGGCAGACCGAGCGGGGCAGGCCGGTCTGCTGCGCCATCATTTCCGATGCCCGGTCCACTTCAACGCCGGGCCCAATCCAGCGGCGGCCGGTCAAGGACTGCTCAACACCCAAAAAGCTCATCATCTGTCCTCATGTGCAAAGGCCGGACCCAATACGGACCCGGCCCTTCTTCTTTGTTCAAATACTCCTGCCGGAGGCAGCGGCGCAAGCCGCTACTGGCGCAACGCTTAGTCCTGATGCGGCGCCAGCGGAGTGCGGTAGGTCATGCGGCGCACGGAGCCGGTTTTCGAACGCATCAGCAGGGTGGTGGTTTCAACCCAGCCCGGCTCGCGTTTGATGCGCGGCAGCAGCGAACCGCCGGTCACACCGGTGGCAGCAAAAATCACGTCCTGAGTAACCATCTCGTCGCGGGTGTAGATGCGGTCAAAGTCGGTGATGCCGGCCTTGGAGGCGCGGGCCTTTTCGTCTTCATTGCGGAATACCAGGCGGCAGAAGATCTGACCGCCCATGCATTTCAGAGCAGCGGCTGCCAGCACGCCTTCAGGCGCGCCGCCCTGGCCCATGTACATGTCGATGCCGGTGACTTCAGATTCGGCGCAGTGCATGACGCCGGCCACGTCGCCGTCGGTGATCAGGCGGATCGAGGCGCCGGTTTCGCGCACTTCAGCGATCATCGCCTCGTGGCGCGGGCGCTCCAGGATGCAGACGGTGATGTCGGAAGGCGCGCAGCCCTTGGCTGCGGCCAGGGCCTCGACGCGTTCGCGCGGGGACATGTCCAGCGAGACAACGCCGTCCTCAAAGCCCGGGCCGATCGCCAACTTGTCCATATAGGTGTCCGGCGCGTGCAGCATCGAGCCGCGCGGACCCATGGCGATAACGGTCAGCGCATTCGGCATGTCCTTGGCAGTCAGGGTGGTGCCTTCCAGCGGGTCCAGGGCGATGTCGACGCCGGGGCCGTTGCCGGTGCCCACTTCCTCACCGATGTACAGCATCGGCGCCTCGTCGCGCTCGCCTTCGCCGATCACCACGACGCCTGCGATGTCCAGCAGGTTCAACTGCTCGCGCATGGCGTTCACGGCGGCCTGATCGGCAGCCTTTTCGTCGCCGCGGCCGATCAGCGAGGCAGAAGCCAGCGCTGCCTGTTCGGCAACACGGGCCAGGCCCAGCGACAGCATGCGGTCGTGAAAGGGCGCGTCAGAGGTGTTCGAAGTCATACCGGGAATCCTGTCTCAACGGGTAAGATGTGTATGGGCGTTTCAAGCCGAATAGCGCGGGGCGGGGCTGGCTCGCAAGGGCCGATAGCGCTCGCCACGGCAGGAAAGCCCCGCCGCAGCGCAGTATGTTGCGCATTTCCGCCGGTTCGCGCCGCTCAAAGCTCTTCGATGCGGAGTGCAACCGGATCGCCGTCGACCACATCGGTGGCGGCGAGGCCCTCAAGCGCAGCGTCCAAAGTGGCGCGGGTGCATTTGTGGGTAACGATCAGCACCGGGGCAACAGGTGCGGAATGACCGTACTGGCGCATCCGGTCAATCGACACGCCTGCTTCACCCAGAACCGCGGCCACTTTGGCCAGCGCGCCGGGTTTGTCCAAAAGCCCCATGCGCAGATAGAAGGGGGCAGGCAGGCCGGTTTGGGCGGCAGGCGCTTCCTGCAGGGTTTCGGCGGGCTGGCCGAAGGTCGAGATGCGGAAGCCGCGCGCGAGGTCGAGCACATCGCCCATCACCGCGCTTGCGGTCGGGCCTTCGCCGGCGCCGGGGCCGCGCAGCACGACTTGCTCGATCGAGTCGCCTTCAATCACCACCATGTTGGTGCCGCCTTCCAGCTGGCCGAGCGGCGAGTTTGCCGGCACCAGGCAGGGCGACATGCGCTGTTCCAGCCCGCGGGCCGAGCGCTGCGCCACACCCAGCAGTTTGATGCGGTAACCCATGTCGGCGGCTGCGTGGATGTCTTCCAGCTGGATGCGCTGGATGCCTTCCAGTTCCACGTTGTCAAACGCGGGCTTGGTGCCGAAAGCGATGGAGGCCAGCAGTGCCAGCTTGTGGCCCGCGTCGATGCCGCCCACGTCCAGGTTCGGGTCGGCTTCCAGATAGCCCAGGCGCCCGCATTCCTCGAACAGCGCGTTATAGCCCTGCTCGGTGGCCTGCATCTGAGTCAGGATGTAGTTGCAGGTGCCGTTCATCACGCCCATGACGCGGGTGACTTCATTGCCCGCCAGACCTTCGGTCAGCGATTTGATCACCGGGATGCCGCCAGCGACGGCAGCCTCGAAGCGGATCACCCGGTCTGCGGCTTCGGCCTGTTCGGCCAGTGCCTGGCCGTGGATCGCCAGCAGCGCCTTGTTGGCGGTGACCACATCCTTGCCTGCAGCCAGCGCAGCTTCAGTCGCGGCCTTGGCAGCGCCTTCATGGCCGCCCATCAGCTCAACGAAAACGTCGACGTCATCACGTACGGCCAGCGCTACCGGGTCGGTTTCCCAGGCATAGTCCTTCAGCGAGACACCGCGGTCCTTGTTGGCGTCACGCGCGGAAACCGCCGAGATCACAACGGGGCGTCCGGTTCGTGCCTCCAGCAGCGCAGCATGGCGGCGGATGATCTTCACCACGCCGATGCCAACTGTGCCCAAACCTGCAATCCCAAGACGAAGCGGTTCTGTCATAGCTGGAGGTCCTTTGTTCCAAATTTATCAGCCCCGCCTTAGCCGGTTCGGCGCGGGCGTGCAACGCTGCTGCGAAGCCAGGCATGGTGAAGCGGGCGGGAAAGCCGGGAACAGCTCAGAAATCGGCGTTTTTGACAGCCTCGGCGCGGCGTTTAAGCCGGGCGCTGCGGGCGTCGAGCTCGTCCTGCAGGTTTTCTCCGGCCTGCTGCGGCGGATCAAGCGGTTCAAGAGCATCATCCAGCGGCAGAAGTTTCGGATAGTCCGCGCCGCGCAGGTCCGGGGTCAGCCGGTCTTCCAACTCGGGCACGCGGGTGCAGGCGGCGGCTGCCGTCATGGCCAGAAGAAGAGCGATCCGTGTCCAAACCTGCATTGAAGTATTCCTGTTCCTGACCCTGCCGGTTGTAGGAGGTCCGGCGCTGCGGCACAAATGATTTCCCGCGATCGCAGAGGGGATTGGCTTGGCGCGGCTGTATGTCTAAAGGGCAACGCGGCCTTATGGCATTCCCACTCTTTTATCTGAACGAATGTTCAGTTACGGTCGGCGCATGGCACGTACGCAAGGTTCCCATTCCGGTATCACCGGCCCCAAGATCCGCGAAGCCGCTTTGCGGCTGTTTGCGCAGCAAGGATATGCTGCCGTCTCCATGCGCCAGATTGCCAAGGAGGTAGGGGTGCAGGCCGGGGCGCTCTATAACTACACACCTGATAAGCAAAGCCTGCTGTTCAACCTGATGGAAGGTCACATGGTTGAGCTGCAAGCCGCTTGGGACGCGGTGCCTCGTGCGGACAGCGCGCTGGAGCGGCTGCGCGCCTTTACCGGTTTTCACATCCGCTTTCACTTGGAGCGCCCGGATGCGGTCTTTATCGCCTACATGGAGCTGCGCAACCTGACGGAGGAGAATTTCACCGTTATCGAATCCCTGCGCCGGGATTACGAGAACGGCGTGGAGGGGATCCTGAAGGAAGGTGTGGAGCAGGGGGTGTTCGCCATTCCCGACACCAAGATTGCCACCTTGGCAGTGATTGCGATGCTTAACGGTGTCAACACTTGGTACCGCTCCGAAGGGCGGCTGTCGCTGGATGAGGTTGAGCAGGCCTATTGGGGCATGGTGCAGAAGGCAGTCAGTGCATGAGCCTCTTGGATTTTCAGACCGCGCGGTTGCAAGCGGTGCCCTGGCAGGATCTGACCGCGCTGGAGATGGCGGGTCTCTTTGCGCCGAATGTCGTGCGGTGGCTGCCGCAGGGGTTTCAGGCGACGGAAGACGATGGCGCGCGACGGGCGTTTCTTGCGGCAGTATCGCAGCAGGCTGAAGTGATTGCACTGCGCAATTTGGCGGGGCAGAGCATCGGGCTGGTCATTCTGTCCTTTCCCGAAGAAGGCCGACTCATCCGGAACCTGGGCTATCTGTTCGCCGAGCCCGCTTGGGGCCAGGGGCTGGCCAGCGAGCTGATTGCCGGTCTGCAAGTCCATTTCCGCGGCAGCGGCGTGACGCTGAGCGGCGGAGTCATGCAGGAAAACGCAGCCTCGGCGCGGGTGCTGGAGAAAGCCGGTTTTACTCCGGAGCCTATGGGCGCTGAGACGGTTTTTTGCTGGCGCGCGGACAGCTGACGGCGTGCTTAGCTGAGCAGTCCGATCATGTCGTAGTGGTCGATCTGGCGGCTCAGCACCATCGGGTCTTCCTCGGGCAGCACATGCGGCTGCTCCCAGTCCTCTCCGGCAAAGGCTTGCAGTGCCTCAACGTTCTCCCAGACCATGACAACGCAAAAGGTGGCGGGTGAATCCGGCCGCGGCAGGCCTGCTGTGACCGAGATCAGCCCCGGCTGGCGGCGCACATGCGGCACCGCACTGTCTGTCAGAAAGGTTTTGAAGTCCTGGATCTTGTCCTCGCGGACGGTGGCACGGAACACCCGGATAATCATCACTCCCCCCATCTGATCATTGGACGGGGGGAGTATAGCACATTGGTGCCGAATTGGTGTCAGTGCGCTGGCTTGATGAAGGTGCCGTTGCGCAGGTCGCGGAAGGCCTGATGCAGCTCGGCTTGGGTATTCATCACAATCGGCCCGTGCCAGGCGACCGGCTCATTGATCGGCGCGCCGGAGATCAGCAGGAAACGCACGCCTTCGGGACCTGCCTGTACCGTGATTTCATCGCCGGTGCCGAAGCGGATCAGGGTGCGGTCGCCGGAGAGGTCGCGGATGTTGACTTCCTCGCCTGCAACTTCCTTCTCCAGCAGCACGCCCTGAGGCGTCGAGGCATCGGCAAAAGCCGCTTCGCCTTCAAACACATAGGCAAACGCCCGGCGGTAGGTGTCGATGGGCAGTGTCTTCTTCACGCCTGCAGGGACAAAGACATCCAAGTACTGCGGATCGGCGGCAATGCCGTCCACTGGGCCGCGCTTGCCCCAGAAGCCCCCGACGATCACTTTCACTCGGGTTCCATCATCGTCGATGATCTCAGGAATGTCGGTGCCCTTCACGTCCTGATAGCGCGGTGCCGTCATCTTCTGGCTGGCGGGAAGATTGCCCCAGAGCTGGAAGCCGTGCATCTGTCCCTTGGCGTTGCCTGACGGCATTTCCTGATGCAGAATTCCGGACCCGGCGGTCATCCACTGCACGTCGCCTGCTCCCAAGGTGCCTTCATTCCCCAGCGAGTCACCGTGTTCCACCGTGCCTGCCAGCACATAGGTGATGGTCTCGATTCCGCGGTGCGGGTGCCAGGGGAAGCCGCGCAGGTAGTCCTCCGGGACTTCATTGCGGAAGTCGTCAAACAGCAGGAACGGGTCCAGTTCCGAAGGGTCCTGAAAGCCGAAGGCGCGGTGCAGCTTGACCCCGGCGCCCTCGGTATGAGGCTGGGCCGGGCGGGTTTCGATGATAGGTCTGAGGGACATTGGCCTGTCTCCTGGTTTCCGTTGCTTGCAGGTAAGATATGATGTGCGTTGCCGCTGGGAAACGCGCTGGGCCTCACGCGTGCTGTGCGCTGGTGAACAGAGTGCCCCCCAGCCCGCAGGGCTGCCCGGCCCAACGGGACGCAGATGCCGAAGGGCATCAAGGACGGGCGGGAGGTCTTCCGTTGCCGGGAACGGGCCTGGCAAGGTAGCGTGAACTTATGATGCAAACACCTGATCTGCGGCACTTGCCGCCGGAGCGTCTGCACGCCGCCCTTGGCCTGGTTTCCTTCATGCTGGGGGAGGCGCGCGAAACAGAGGATGCCGATGATGTGCTCACCCGGATGGCGGAGCTGTTCCGCGCCGGCGGCGTGCCGTTGGACCGGGCAACCTCCATTGTGCCGCTATTGCATGCCGAGGCGGTGGCCAGCGCCCGTTTCTGGGAGCGCGGCAAAGGCGCGCGCAGTTATCTGTTTCCCTTCAGCGAGGAAAGCGGCCAGGGGTATGCCCATTCGCCTGCCGCCGATGTGCACCGGACCGGTGAATGGGTGATCCTGTGGCTGCCGGATACGCCTGACGACCGCTATGGCATTGTGCCGGAGCTGAAGGCGGACGGCTACACTCATTACATCATGGCGCCGGTTTTCATGCGCAGCGGCATGGCCAGCACTTTCAGCTTTGCCACCCGAGCGCCCGAGGGGTTCTCGGACGAAGATATCGCCTTCCTGCGTGCGGTCTTCCCGGCGCTGTCGGCCTGTCAGGAAATCCTGACCACCGCCCGCGCCATGCAGGAGGTGCTGCGGATTTATGTCGGCGACGAGCCGCAGCAACGGATCATCTCGGGTGATGTGCACCGGGGCGAGGTGATGCACATCCGCTCCGCCATCCTGTTTGCCGACATGCGCCGCTTTACTGAGCTGACCGCGGGCATGAGCGCCGAAGAAGCGACCAGTCTTCTAAATGCCTACTACGACTGCATCGTGCCGCCAATCGAGGAAGCGGGCGGCGAGGTGCTGAAGTTCATCGGCGACGGCATCCTGGCGATTTTCCGCGCCGAAGAAGACGGGTTGCAGACCTGTGCCCGGGCACTGCGTGCCTCGCGCGAGGGGCTGACGCGGGTCGCTGCCCGTTCTGATACGCCGGACTTTGAGGTCGGTATCGCGCTGCATTTCGGCGAGGTGGCCTTTGGCAATGTCGGTTCCGGCATGCGGCTCGACTATACGGTGATCGGGCGTGACGTGAATCTGGCCGCCCGGGTGGCTGGGCTGTGCGGCACCAAAGGGGAGCCGCTGCTGGTGTCTTCAGAGTTCAGGAAGAGGGCCGGGCTGGAGGGCCGCTCCTTGGGCGGGCAGAACCTGAAGGGGCTGCAAGCGCAGGAAGAGGTGTTTGCGGTTCCCGCGGGGTGAGTCCGCAGCGAAATCCGCTTCACTCAGCTGGGGTGTTTGCGGCCTTGTCCCACCACTCGGACGGCTTGGTGCGCTGCCCGTGTTTTCCAGCCAGCCGCAGCGCCAGCTTGCGCAGCGGTCCCAGTGCCAGTTTCAGCCATAGCTGGTTGCGGCGTTTGGAGTAGTCGCGGTTGAACGGGCAGACCCGCATGCAGATCGCGCAATCCGAGGCCATCTTGGCCCAGAAAGAGAAGCATTTCTCGGCATCTGAAGTCCATTTCTTCACGCCCTTGATGGCCGAGACATTGGCCGTCTCCGCCGATGGTTCCCCATAAGGCAGCGCCTTGACCGGGCAGGCGTCGGCGCATTTGGTGCAGATGCTGCAGAAGTCCTTCACGCCTTGCGGCTGCGGCATATCATGGGCCAGAGGCAGGTTGGTGAAGATCTTGGAAAACCTCAGGCGGGGCCCGAATTCAGGCGTTATCACCATCTGGTTGCGGGCGTATTCGCCCAAGCCTGCTTTCACTGCGTAGGGAATCACCAAGCCGGTGTCGTTCATCGATGGTACCGCCTCGTAACCCAGATTGCGGATGTAGGCGGCCAGTTGCATCACAATTGAGGCTTCGTGGCTGTATTCACGGCCCGTCGCGGCGCCGGCCAGGGCAGAGGGGTAGGTGGCGACCAGTTCCTTGTCCATCTCGTGGCCCAGCACAATGACCGAGTTTAGCCCCTCAGGCAGATCATGCGGTGCCTCGGACATGTCTCGGGCGTCGACCCGTGCGGTATAGAGCCAGCGCCCGTCCATG
>JBFOLS010000386.1:0-8574 GCA_040830225.1 Leisingera sp. | reverse complement strand
TGTGCGCGTCTGGGAGCCGGATGTGAGCCCTCTGGCGGTACAAGGCCCCAAAGCTGATGACCTGATGGCGCGGGTCTTCGGGGATGAGGCGCGGGAGATCCGCTTTTTCCGGTACAAGCGGCTGGCGTTTCAGGACACGGCTTTTGTTGTGGCGCGTTCGGGGTATTCCAAGCAGGGCGGCTTCGAGATCTATGTCGAAGGCAGCGCCTATGGCATGCCGCTCTGGGATGCTTTGATGAAAGCCGGGGAAGATCTCGATGTGCGGGCAGGCTGCCCCTCCACCATGGAACGCGTTGAAGGCGGGCTGCTGAGCTACGGCAATGACATGACCCGCGAGAACACGCCGTTTGAATGCGGGCTGGGCAAATTCGTCAATTCACCCCGCGATTACATAGGCAAGGCCGGGCTTCTCGCGCGGGCTGAACCCGTGCAGCAGATCCGCGCGGTTGAGATTGGCGGGGAAATCCCCCCCATCACAGCACCCTGGCCATTGCTGGCTGACGGACGCGCGGTCGGGCAAGTGACAACTGCAACCTGGTCGCCGGACCTTGCCATCAATGTGTCCATTGCCATGGTCGTGCGGTCGCACTGGGACGCGGGCACCTCGCTGGAGGTGGAAACGCCGGATGGTATACGCCCGGCCACCGTACATGAAAAATTCTGGATCTAAGGGAGAAATGCCATGTTCAATGCACTGGTCGTGAACAAGGACGAAGAGAGCGGGAAGACCTCCGCTGCGGTGGAGCAGATCAGCCTTGATCAGCTGCCTGAGGGCGAGGTGACCGTAGCGGTGGAGTATTCCACCGTGAATTACAAAGACGGTCTGTGCATCGGTCCCGGCGGCGGTCTGGTGCGCAAGTATCCGCATATCCCGGGTATTGATTTCGCCGGAACTGTCGAGGCGTCTTCTGATGGCCGCTACAAGCCCGGTGACAAGGTTGTGCTGACCGGCTGGCGGGTGGGCGAGGCCCATTGGGGCGGCTATTCGCAAAAGGCCAATGTGCGCGCCGACTGGCTAGTGCCGCTGCCCGAAGGGCTGGATACCCGGCAAGCTATGGCGGTGGGCACTGCGGGCTTTACTGCGATGCTGGCGGTGATGGCGCTGGAAGACCATGGGCTTGAGAAAGATCACGGTCCGGTGCTGGTAACGGGCGCCGCAGGCGGTGTTGGCTCTGTCGCCACAGCGATCCTGGCGAACCTTGGCTATGAAGTGGCCGGTGTGACCGGCCGCCCGGAAACCGCGGACTATCTGACGTCTTTGGGTGCCACGCAGATCGTCGCGCGGGAAGAGCTGAACGAGACCACCAAGCGGCCGCTGGAGAGCGAAAGCTGGGCGGGCTGTGTTGATGCTGTCGGCGGAGCCATGCTGGCCCGCGTGCTGGGGCAGATGAAATACGGCTGCTCGGTTGCTGCAGTGGGTCTCGCGGGCGGTGCCGGGCTGCCGGCTACCGTGATCCCCTTCCTGTTGCGCGGGGTGAACCTGCTGGGCATCGACTCGGTGATGCAGCCCTATGACAACCGTGTCCGGGCCTGGCAGCGCATTGCCAAGGACCTGCCGATGGACAAGCTGGAGGCGATGGTCCGGCCTGCAACCCTCAGCGACCTGCCGCAGCTGGGGGCAGACATCCTCAAAGGCCAGGTCAAAGGCCGCGTTGTCGTGGATGTGAATGCCTGATTGCGACCTCTGCGTCTTGCAGTTAAAGGGCCGGTTCCATCCGGCCCTTTTTTCTTGCCCTTTGGTTTCGGATGCCGCGCCGGGGTCAATAAAATAAGGGTTTCGGACTCATATTCACTATGCGGCACTCCCGTGCGATTTTGCGGAGTCCGAGGGGTTTGGCGCTGTCGCAAATCCGGTGGGATGTCGGTTTTGCACTGTTAGTAGTCTCTCCTGCGGCCCCCCGGCCAGCCGTTCCCGCGGATGACATCCTCACTGACTATTCGGGGAGACAAGTCATGACTACTGAAACCAACGAGCCTGACTCCGGCTATGAAGCCGGTCAGGACAATATCCAGGTCATGGGCCTGGATGTGCATAATCCGGTCTTTGCCATTTCGGCGGTGACCATCGTCGCCTTTGTGTTCTTTTCTCTCGTGTTCAAAGAACAGGCGGGCGAGTTCTTTGGCTGGCTGCGCCCGGCGCTGACCAGCAATTTCGACTGGGTCTTCATGATCTCGACCAATATCTTCGTGCTGTTTGCACTGTTCCTGGTGGTGACGCCTTACGGCTCGATTCGTCTGGGCGGCGACAACGCGCGTCCGGACTATTCCTATGCCGGCTGGTTTGCGATGCTGTTTGCGGCCGGCATGGGTATCGGCCTGGTTTTTTGGGGAGTGGCCGAGCCGATTTCGCACTTCGGCTCTGCGCTGGGCGGCACTGCCGTCGGCGAAGACGGCGTGCGCACCGACTGGGCACCGCTGGGTGCGGCTGCAGGGGATGCAGCGGCTGCCCAGAAACTCTCCATGGCCGCGACGATCTTCCATTGGGGGCTGCACCCATGGGCGATCTATGCGGTGGTGGCGCTGGCGCTGGCCTTCTTCTCCTTCAACCGCGGCCTGCCGCTGACCATGCGTTCGGTGTTCTACCCGCTGTTCGGCAATGCCACCTGGGGCGTGCTGGGCCATATCGTCGACGTGCTGGCGGTGTTTGCCACCATCTTTGGCCTGGCGACCTCGCTGGGGCTGGGTGCAAGCCAGGCGCTGGCCGGTCTGAACTACCTGTTCGATGTGCCCGTCACTGACGGCATGAAGGTGTTCCTGATCATTGCCATCACCCTGTTTGCGCTTATCTCGGTTGTGGCGGGCCTGGAAAAAGGCGTAAAGCGCCTGTCCGAAGCCAACATGATCCTGGCTGCGGCGCTTCTGCTGCTGGTGCTGATCGTCGGCCCGACCGTGGCGATCCTGACCGGCTTTTTCACCAGCCTGGTGGATTATGCCGTGTTCCTGCCGGAGCTCTCCAACTGGGTGGGCCGTGAAGACTCCAACTTCATGCAGGGCTGGACCACCTTCTACTGGGCTTGGTGGATCTCCTGGTCGCCGTTTGTGGGCATGTTCATCGCCCGCATCTCCCGCGGCCGCACCGTGCGTGAGTTCGTGATCTGCGTGCTGCTGATCCCGACCATCGTGGGCGCCCTGTGGATGAGCGTCTTTGGCGGCGCGGCACTGGACATGGTGGCCGGTGACGGCGGCCATGCACTGAAGGACGCAGCGCTTGAGCTGAAGATGTTCAAGATGTTCGAAAGCTTCCCGCTGACCGGTATCCTGTCATTCGTCGGCATCATCCTGGTGGTGGTCTTCTTCGTGACCTCCTCGGACTCCGGCTCGCTGGTGATCGACACCATCACCGCAGGCGGCAAGACCGACGCGCCGACCAAGCAGCGCGTATTCTGGTGCGTGCTGGAAGGCGCCATTGCCATCGTGCTGCTCTTGGGCGGCGGGCTTGGCGCGCTGCAGGCGGCTGCAATTGCCACCGGCTTCCCCTTTGCTATTGTGCTGGTGCTGATGTGCGTCTCGGTCTTCATCGGCCTGGCCGGTGAAAAACGCCGCCGCAAGTAAGCCCTGATACTGCAGATCAAAAGAAGGCCCCGGGCGATCCCCGGGGCCTTTTCCGTATCAGTCGCGGAATTTGAAGAAACCCAGCGAGTTGCCGTCTGGGTCCAACGCATAGAAGAAGTGTCCGGGCGGGATCTCGATAACTTCCGAGATCACCTTGCCGCCCGCGTCCGTCACCCGCTTCATCACGTCGTCCAGCTCACCCTCGGCGGTCAGATGCAGGGTCGGACCGCGCCCGTCGCCTGCCGGTTTGCCGGGATAGAGATGCAGCGCTATGCCGGTTGCCTGATCTGCCGGTTTGAACATTGCCATCGGGTTTGGGCCGTTGGTGTCGATGCTCAAATCCGCACCGGTCACCTTGGAATAAAAGGTCACTGCCGCGTCCAGATCGCTCACCGGCATCTCGCCCCAAACCAGAAAATCCCTGGGAGTATAGGCCATCACAAATCCTCCGTTTTTGCCTGGGGCGAAGATGACAGGAGGTCATGTCATTTTTTGTCATTAGCTGCCATGCCAAGGCAAAACGCACCTCTTGCGAATTCCGGCTTGCAGGGGAGCGCGCGATCACTCAATCCTTGTGCGGGAGCGCGGTCTGGCAGGAACACCTGCCAATCCTTTTGGAGACGCCGTGATTGAGGAGAGACAGAACCCATGACCGTATTGGATATTGATTTCGTCCGGGCTCAGTTCCCGGCCTTTGGTGAGCCCAGCCTTGAGGGGCAGGCCTTCTTTGAAAATGCAGGTGGCTCCTACACCTGCCGCCAGGTGATTGACCGGCTGACCCGCTTCTACACTCAGCGCAAGGTGCAGCCGTATGCGCCCTACGAGGCCTCCCGCTTGGGCGGCGCCGAAATGGATGAGGCCCGCGCCCGGCTGGCTGCTCTCATGGGGGTTGCCACAGACGAGCTCAGCTTCGGCCCCTCGACCACCCAGAACACTTATGTGCTGGCCCAGGCCTTCCGCAAGTTCATGAAGCCCGGCGAAGCCATCATCGTCACCAACCAGGACCACGAGGCCAACACCGGCCCCTGGCGGCGTCTGGCGGAAGAGGGGATCGAGATCCGTGAATGGCAGCTTGACCCGCAGACCGGCCATCTGGACCCGGCGCAGCTGGAGAACCTGCTGGATGAGAATGTCCGGCTGGTCTGCTTCCCGCATTGCTCCAACGTAGTAGGTGAGATTAATCCGGTCTCCGAGATCACCGCGCTGGCCCATGCCGCGGGCGCCTTTGTCTGCGTTGACGGCGTCTCCTACGCGCCGCACGGGCTGCCCAACGTCGAGGAGCTGGGCGCGGATATCTACCTGTTCTCCTCTTACAAGACCTACGGGCCGCATCAGGGTGTCATGGTTATCCGCAAGGCGCTGGGCGAACTGCTGCCGAACCAGGCGCATTATTTCAACGAGGGCACCCTCTACAAACGCTTCACCCCGGCAGGCCCCGACCATGCCCAAGTGGCGGCCTCCGCCGGTATGGCGGATTACTTCGAGGCGCTGGCCGCGCACCATGGCCACAGCGGCAGCGCGGCTGAAACCGGTGCTTTTGTCCACGACTTGATGCGCACACATGAGATCAAGCTGCTGCAACCGCTGCTGGATGCCGTGAAAGACCGCAACGATGTCCGCCTGCTGGGGCCGTCAACTGCGGAAGACCGTGCGCCGACTGTTGCCGTTGCCCTGAACCGCGCTGCCGAACCGGTTGCAGCGGCGCTGTCAGAACTTGGCATCATGGCAGGCGGTGGCGATTTCTATGCGGTCCGGGCTCTGCAGGCGATGGGTGTTGATCCAAACCAGGGCGTGCTGCGTATGAGCTTCACCCACTACACGTCCGAGGCTGAGGTTGCCAAACTGATCGAGGCTCTGGACCGCGTTCTTTAACAGCTTTGGAGCCCATGCATGAGCAACCGTCCCTTGGTGATCTGGTGGATCCGGCGGGACCTCCGCCTGGCCGACAATCCCGCACTGACGGCTGCAGTTGCAAACGGTAGCGCGGTTCTGCCCGTCTATATTCTGGACGCGCAGGACGAAGCGCTGGGCGCCGCGCCCAAATTCCGCCTCGGCTTGGGGCTGGAGCACTTTGGCCGGGAATTGGGTAAAGCGGGCTCCCGCCTGATCCTGCGCCGGGGAAACGCGCTGGAGCAGCTCCGCCAGATTATCGCCGAGACAGGGGCAGTGGCGGTCTATTGGTCCCGCCTCTATAATCCTGCGGCAAACGAACGGGACACAGAAGTAAAACAGCAGCTCAAGACGCAAGGCATCGACGCCCGGTCCTTTAGCGGGCGACTGCTGTTTGAACCCTGGACGGTCAAGACCAAGGCCGGGGGCATGTTCAAGGTATTTACCCCGTTCTGGAAATCCCTGCGGCTCCGCGCTGTGGACGGCTTGCTGTCCGTTCCCGCCGCGTTGACCACGCCGGGAAATTGGCCCGACAGTGATGACCTGGCCGGTTGGGCAATGGGCGCCTCCATGCACCGCGGAGCGGATGTTGTCGCCCGCCACTGCCGCGTGGGAGAGGCCGCGGCGCAGGCCCGGCTCGACGCTTTTCTTGAAGAATCTGTTGCCGTTTACAAAGACCGCCGCGACTTCCCCGGCGAAGACGCCACCTCCGGTCTGTCGGAAAACCTCGCCTGGGGCGAGATCAGCCCGCACCGCATTTGGCACCTGGGCTGTACCGCGATGGAGCGCAGCAGCCAGGGCGCCGAGACCTTCCTGAAACAAGTGGTCTGGCGCGAGTTTGCCTATCATCTGATGCACCACTCTTCCGCAATCCTGACCCGCAACTGGCGCCCGGAGTGGGAGGCCTTTCCCTGGCAAGAGACCGAAATCCCGGACCTGCAAGCATGGCGGCGCGGCCAGACCGGCTATGATTTCGTCGACGCTGCAATGCGCGAGCTGTTTGTCACCGGCAAAATGCACAACCGGGCACGGATGATTGCCGCAAGTTTTCTAACCAAGCATCTGATGATGCATTGGAAATTGGGTATGGACTGGTTTGCTGAGACGCTGGTGGACTGGGACCCGGCCTCCAACGCCATGGGCTGGCAGTGGGTGGCGGGCTCCGGCCCAGATGCCTCCCCTTTCTTCCGCATATTCAACCCCTCGGGCCAGCAGAAAAAATTCGATCCGTCAGGGGACTACACCCGCCGCTGGATCGCCGAAGGCCAAGGCACGCCGCCGCAATCCGCGCTGGACTTCTTTGCCACAGTGCCCCGCTCCTGGAACCTCGCGCCGGATGCTCCCCGTGCTGCGCCCATCATCCCGCTGCAGGCGGGCCGGGAGCGGGCGCTCACGGCCTATCACGAAATGCGCCAAAACCGCTAACACACAGTTTTCTTGCCAGAAAGCACCCTCCGCCCTAGCATTTTCCCTATAGTGCTCAGGAGGAAGGGAATGATCTTCACGGATACCGAAGGCCAGAAAAACCTGCCGCGCTACTTTGCGCCGGTGTTCGAACAAGTCCGCAGAATGGAGACCGGCCAGCTGGATATCCACCTGCCGGACGGCCGTATCTTCCGCGCCAAGGGCAGCAAGCCGGGCCCGGCAGCCGATCTGCACATCCACAATCCGGACTGTTTCTCCCGGCTGATCCGCGAAGGTGAGCTGGGGTTTTCTGATTCCTACCTTGAGGGCTGGTGGAGCTCGTCCGATCTGCAGGCCTTCATGGACCTGGTGCATATGGGCGCCGAGACGGTCTACGATGATTTCCGCGGCCAGGCACTGCTGCGCGCCTATGAACGGCTGCGTTTCTGGCTGCACCGCAATCACCGGCGCCAGGCCAAGAAGAACATCTCCTACCACTACGATCTGGGCAATGAGTTCTACAGCCTGTGGCTGGATGACACGATGACTTATTCCAGCGCCTTGTTCCGAAGCGGCCAGGACAGCCTGGAGAAGGCTCAGACCGCCAAATACGCCTCGATGGTGGATCAGATGGGGGTGCAGCCCGGAGATCACGTGCTGGAGATCGGATGCGGATGGGGCGGCTTTGCCGAATATGCCGCTAAGGAGCGCGGCCTGCGCGTCACCGGCCTGACAATCAGTAAGGAACAGCTCAACTTTGCCCGCCGCCGCATTGAAAAAGCGGGACTTTCCGGCCAAGTCGAGCTGCGGATGCAGGACTACCGCGACTGCAAGGGCCAGTTTGACGGTATCGCCTCGATCGAGATGTTCGAGGCTGTTGGCCAAAAATACTGGCCTGCCTATTTCAACACCATCCGCAAGCGGCTGAAACCCGGCGGCAAGGCCACGCTGCAAATCATCACCGTCGCCGACCGGCGCTGGGAGATCTACCGCAAGGGCATCGACTTCATCCAGAAGCATATCTTCCCCGGCGGCATGCTGCCCTCGCCGAAGATCCTGCGCGAGCAAGTGGAGAGAGCAGGTTTGGGCGTGGAGCGCTCGATCGAATTCGGTGACAGTTACGACCAGACGCTCAGACGCTGGCACGAGACGTTCAACGCCCGCTGGGGGCAGATTTCCAGCATGGGTTTTGACGAACGTTTCCACAAGATGTGGAACTTTTACCTCACTTCCTGCGCAGCCGCCTTTAAGACTGGCAATTGCGACGTGACGCAGATTACAGTTGCGCATCGCTGATTGAACTGGCCGCACGGAACCTGACCTGACATGCCCAATGGTGCCCGACTGACCGCCGCTATCACCTTGGCTTTGGTGGCGTTTTTCGTGTCTTTCCAGGTGATGCCGCAAATGCCCGAGGGCACGGATTTCGGCTATTTCGTGCATGTGAATGTGGCCTTGGGCCTGCTTGTCGGCTGGATCTTCATGGGGCGCCGGGTCGGGCGGGGGCTGGTGCCTGCGATCAACAACGGCCTCACGGGAATGGCGGTCATGGTGCTTTGGGCGCTGTTCATCCAGGGCGCCTGGGAGATGTTCCGCCTGGCCATGCGCCACCGCTATGACGGCCCGTTCGAAGCGCTGTCGGCGATTTTTGTCATTGCGCTGGACTATTTCTTGGTTATCGCTGTGCCAACCGTGCTGGTGCCGCTTGTGATCGGCGGGGTCCTGTCA
>JBFOLS010000385.1:0-5118 GCA_040830225.1 Leisingera sp. | reverse complement strand
TTCGCGGGTCTCAGCACCGGAGAACCAGTGGCGCAGATAGATCACGGCGCCTGCTTCCAGCGGCGGCAGATCGGACAGGGTGCCGACGGTCACGCCGCCGCGGGGAGTGGGGTGCGCAGAGCTCATGCCGGGCTGCTCACTTGGTCAGGATCAGCTTGCCTGCGCGGGTGATGCGCAGCGAGTAGATCTGGCCGTTCAAAAGGATACGGGCCTGCACGCCGCCGCGGGTCAGGTCCTCGGCGTGGTAGGTGGGGAAAACTTCGGTGGTTGCGGTGGTGGGCACCGGCTTGGAGGCTATCTGGTTCATGACTTCCGCCCATTGCTGAATTCCGCCCTGTCCAGGATCCATTCCAGACAGAAGCCGGACAGAGCGCCGGAAGGGGCAAAGACCTGCGGCCACAGCTGGCGCATGTCGTCTGCTTCCGGGTCCTTGTGCAGGGGGCCGCGCAGGCGGCTGTCTCCGTTCGGCATGGTGGCGATCTCGATTGAATAACGTCACTCGGGCTCGCCTGAACCGAGTCAGGCTGGCTGGACTGCTGCATTCCTGAATTAATTGCTCAGGTATGTCAATCTGAGTTTTTTAGTCAGAATTAAATATTCCGCTTTGCCAAATGGATGCACCAAAAAGAAAAGGCCGCCCGGTGGGCGGCCTTTGGATGTTCTTACGGCGCAGAGCTTAGCTGCGGGTGCCGGAGAAGCGCTCCTGCCATTCCTCACGCTGCTCATCGGTGATCTTGGCAAAGAGCACCTCCGGCACAGTGAAGCCATGACCGGCAGGCAGGGCGGAGAGTGCGGCTGCTGCATCGTCGGGCCAGCTGCGGTCGTCCGAGTTCAGCGCCGCCATCAGCTTGTCCGAGGCTTGCGGGATGAAAGGGGCGGACAGCACCGCGTAAAGGCGGATCAGGTTCAGGCCCAAGCGCACCTGTGCGGCGGCGCGTTCGGGGTCTTCCTTGAACACCGACCAGGGCGCGGCCGACTGCAGGTATTCGTTGCCGGCAACCCAGATCGCCCGCAGCTCCTGCGCCGATTTGCGGACCTCCATCGCTTCCATATGGCCTTCGTAGGCGCGGATGCGGGTATTCAGTTCGGCAATCAGCGTCTGTTCCTGTTCGCCGTATGCGCCGCCTGCGGGAACCTCTTCGCCGAATTTGGAACGGCAGAACTTGGTGATGCGGCTGACAAAGTTGCCCAGCACGTCGGCCAGGTCCTTGTTCACCGATTGCTGGAAGTTCTCCCAGGTGAACTCAGAGTCGCTGCTTTCCGGCGCGTGGCTCAGCAGCCACCAGCGCCAGTAGTCAGCCGGCAGGATTTCCAGCGCCTGATCCATAAAGACGCCGCGGCCTTGCGAGGTGGAGAACTGGCCGCCGTCATAGTTCAGGTAGTTGAAGGATTTCAGGTGGTCGACCATCTTCCATGGCTCGCCGGAGCCGAGGATGGTGGCCGGGAAGCTTAGGGTGTGGAAGGGGACGTTGTCCTTGCCCATGAACTGGACGTATTTCACATCTTCGGCGCCTTTGTCGGTGCGCCACCAGCGCTGCCAGTCAGCGTCGGATTTGCCGTTGGCATCGGCCCATTCGCGTGAGGCGGCGATGTATTCGATCGGCGCGTCGAACCACACATAGAAGACCTTGCCTTCCATGCCCGGCCAGTCCTCGCCGCCCTTCTTGACCGGCACGCCCCAGTCCAGGTCGCGGGTGATGCCGCGGTCCTGCAGGCCGTCGCCGTCATGCAGCCATTTCTTGGCGATGGAGGTGGTCAGCACCGGCCAGTCATTCTTACTGTCGATCCAGGCGTCCAGCTGGTCTTTCAGCTGCGACTGGCACAGATACAGGTGCTTGGTCTCGCGCACTTCCAGATCGGTGGAGCCGGAAACGGCCGAACGCGGGTTGATCAGGTCGGTCGGGTCCAGCTGCTTGGTGCATTCCTCGCACTGGTCGCCGCGCGCCTTTTCATAACCGCAGTTGGGGCAGGTGCCTTCGATATAGCGGTCGGGCAGGAAGCGGCCGTCGGCGTTGGAGTAGACCTGTTTTTCGGTCACTTCGCGGATCAGGCCGGCCTCGGCCAGCTTGCCTGCGAAATGCTGGGTCAGGGCGTGGTTCTGCGGGCTTGAGGAGCGGCCGAAGTGGTCAAATGACAGGGCAAAGCCCTTGGCGATCTCCGACTGGATGCCATGCATCTCAGCGCAGTATTCCGCAACCGGCTTGTCCGCTTTGGCGGCGGCCAGTTCCGCCGGGGTGCCGTGCTCGTCGGTGGCGCAGAGGAACATCACCTCGTTACCGCGACCGCGCTGGAACCGGGCGTAAAGGTCCGCTGGCAGCTGCGAGCCCACCAGGTTGCCCAGATGCTTGATCCCGTTGATGTAAGGGATCGCCGAAGTGATCAGAATGCGTGCCATGCCATCCATCCAGGTAATGCGTCAAAGGCCCGTCTAGCCTATGCGGCGGGCGGCGGAAACCCCGCGTGCGGAAATCGCAGGAATTATGGGGGGCGGTTCAGTTCGCGCTTGATCCTGAATTGCGGCTGGCGCACTCATTGGTTGCGAAAATCTATTTTAAACCCTTGAAAGTTCACAGGGGCGTTACCACATGCAATGTATACCAATGCATACAATTGAGGGGCAATTCATCGGTGTTCGACTTTCTGCTTGATGGCGCTTTTGCGCCGTTTTCCCTTGCGCTGGCGCTGCTGTGCGGTCTGGCGGTGCTGGAGCTGGCGGCGCTCTTGCTGGGCGGCAGCCTGATCGGCAGTGATGGCGATACGGGGCTGGACGCGGCAGATGGTGCAGACCTCGGCGATTTCCCGGATGCTGGCGACCTGGGAGACTTGGGCGCCGATGCCGCTGCGGATGCATTGGGTGATCTGGGAGACATCGATCTTGCAGATCTGGACGGTGTGGACGCGCCGGACGGTGCCGGGGCAGCAGATGTTTCGGGCAGTCTGGCGTCCTGGCTGGGGCTGGGGCGGATGCCGGCGCTGATCTGGCTGGCGGCTTTGCTGATGGGCTTTGGCCTCAGCGGCATCGGCCTGCAGATGGTGCTGAAATCCTATCTGGGGTTCACCGCGCCTGCCTGGATGGCGGGGCTGCCTGCCGGTGCCTTTGGACTGTGGTTTGCGCGCGGCTTTGGCGGGGTCTTTGCCCGGCTGCTGCCGCAGACCGAGACCGAGGCGCTGTCGGAGCGCAGCCTGGGCCGCCGCCGCGGGGTGATCACCCAGGGCACCGCCGCGCAAGGCCGCCCGGCCGAGGTGCGCGTCATGGATGGCTACGGCAATGCCCACTATCTGCGCGCCGAACCCTTCGCTGCCGGCGAGGAACTGGCCCAGGGCACCGAAGTCTTGGTGATGCGCGACCGCCGCAAGGACCGGTTTGTGCTGATCCCTCTGTCTGCGTGACCCGCTGGGCTGACCGGCCCGGCTGACTGAAACCAACAAACTCAAAAATCCTATTATCCAAGGAGGTATTCCGCATGGAATTTCAATTCATGCTCATTGTGGTGGTGAGCGCTCTCGTCTTTCTTCTGGTCCTGGGCCTGGTTTTGGGCCGGCTCTACAAACGGTCATCCCGCGAGATCAGCCTGGTACGTACCGGTGCCAGCGGAAAGAAGGTCATCATGGATGGCGGTGTTTTGGTTGTGCCGCTGCTGCATGAGGTGAGCCCGGTCAACATGAAAACCCTGCGCCTGGAAGTGCAGCGCAACAATGACGGCGCACTGATCACCAAGGACCGGATGCGGGTTGACGTCGGAGTCGAGTTCTATGTCTCGGTCATGGCGACAGTCGAGGGCATCGCCCGCGCCGCGCAGACGCTCGGCGACCGCACTTTTGATGTCGAGCAGCTGCGCGAGATGATCGAGGGCAAGCTGGTTGACGGCCTGCGTGCTGTGGCCGCGCAGATGACCATGGATGGTCTGCATGAAAACCGTGCCGACTTTGTTCAGGAGGTGCAGAATGCGGTGTCCGAGGACCTGCTGAAAAACGGTCTGTCGCTGGAATCGGTGTCGCTGACCGCGCTGGACCAGACCCCGTTTGAGGCGCTGGATGAAAACAACGCCTTTAACGCCGTGGGTATGCGCAAGCTTGCCGAAGTGATTGCGGTCTCCAAAAAGGAGCGGGCGCAAATCGACGCCGAGGCGGAGGTCGCCGTGCGCCGTGCTGCGATGGAAGCGGAACGCCAGCGTCTGGCGATTGAGCAAGACGAGGAGCAGGCCAAAATCGAGCAGGCGCAGCAGATCGAGACCATGAAGGCTGCGCAGGAGGCCGAAGTGGCACAGCGGCGCGAAGACTCGATGCGTGAAACCGAGCGGGCGCGGATTGCGCGCGAAGAGGCCATCCGTGCGGCTGAGATCGCCCGCGAGGGTAAGATCCGCGACGCCGAGATCGCCAAGGAACGTTCGGTCCGCGAGGCGGAGATTACCAAGGAGCGCGAGCTGGAAGTGGCCGAACAAGAGCGCCAGATCATCATCGCGCAGAAGTCCGAGGAAGAAAGCCGTGCGCGGGCGTCCGCGGATCTGGCCCGTGCCGAGGCAACCAAGGCAACAGAAGCGGTGGCAACTGCCCGCGAAGTGGCCGAGGCTGAACGTCAGAAGCAGATCACCCTGATCGAGGCCACCCGTGAGGCTGAGCGCCAGGCAACCGGTATCCGTCTGGCTGCACAGGCCGAGAAGGAAGCCGCCGCCGACCGCGCCGAAGCCCGCCGCGAGGAGGCTCAGGCCGAAGCCGACGCGCTGAACATCCGCGCCGAGGCCAAGAAGAACGACATGCTGGCCGAAGCGGAAGGCAAGCGCGCGATTGTCGATGCCGAGAACGCCCTGTCGGGTGAGTTGATCCGGATGAAGGTCGACCTGGCCCGGATCGAGGCGATGCCTGCCATCATCACCGAGATGGTGAAGCCGGCCGAGAAGATCGACTCGATCAAGATCCACCAGGTGAGCGGCATCGGTGCCGGTGCACCTTATACCTCGGCAGGGGCCGGCAATGGTGCTGAGAAGCCGGTGGTGAACCAGGCACTCGACTCGATCATGGGCATGGCAGTGCAGATGCCTGCGCTGAAGAAGCTGGGTGAGGAGTTGGGCCTGTCGATGGAAAACGGTGTCAGCGGTGTCGCCAGCCAGGCGCTGGGCG